>JBBSAR010000438.1:0-3965 GCA_038252125.1 Desulfatiglandales bacterium | reverse complement strand
TATCTGCGGTCGAGTGTGCCATCATCCCTGTGAAGGGATTTGCACAAGAGGAGATTTGGATGAACCCATTGGAATCCAATACCTCCATCGGTTCATGGCGGATCTGGATCTGGCCGGGGAGAACCCGTTCGTTCCGGAAATCGAGGAGGAACGCAAAGAGAAAGTAGCTGTCATCGGGGCAGGGCCGGCGGGGTTGGCGGCCGCCTATTTCCTGAGAAAGAAAGGCTATCAGGTCATCGTATTTGAAAAACTGCCCGTGGCGGGCGGTATGATGGCCGTTGGAATTCCGGCCTACAGATTGCCGAGAGATGTCCTGGCTTCCGAAATCAAAATCATCCAGGATATGGGTGTCGAAATCAGGACAGGCGTGACGTTCGGCGAGGATATCACCCTGAAGGGCCTTAAAGAGGATGGTTTCGATTCGGTTTTCCTTGGAACCGGACTGCACCTGAGTCGCGGGTTGAACATCCCCGGCGAGGACCTTCCGGGTGTTCTCAAGGGAGTGGATTTTCTGCGGGATTCGGCCCTTGGAAAGGCCGTGACAGTCGGAAAGAAGGTCATCGTCATAGGAGGCGGAAATGTGGCGGTCGACGTGGCCCTGACCGCCAGGCGGCAGGGAGCGGAGGATGTGTCCCTTGTATGCCTCGAAAAACGCGATGAAATGCCCGCCTGGGATTACGAAATAGAGGAGGCCCTGGAGGAAGGAGTAACGATCATAAATAGCCTGGGGCCGGCCCGGTTCCTTGACAAGGCCGGAACATTCTCGGGAGTGGAGTTCAAGGAGTGCACGGCGGTATTTGATGCGTCCGGGGCTTTCAGTCCCCGGTATGATGATTCGAATCTGTCCATCATTGAAGGAGACACGGTAATCGTTGCTATCGGACAGGCTGCCGATCTCTCCTTTGCCGAGGGGCAGGGCATTACCACCACGCGCAGGGGAGGCCTGGAAGCCGATCCCCTTACCCTTGGCACGCCGCTGGAAGGTGTTTTCGCGGGCGGCGACGTGTTCTACGGCCCACGGTCCGTGGTGGAAGCCGTGGAGTGCGGGAAGGAAGCCGCGGAAAGCATCGATCGCTATCTGAACGGCAGGGATTTGAAAGAAGGCCGGGAAAAGGTCTGGGACTACGAAAAACCGGAAATAAGCACGGATGTCCTCACCGCAAGGACCGCCATGAGGCAGGTCTCCGTGGAAGACCGGAAAGGGAATTTCAAAGAGATCGCCCTGGGGTACAGCGAACAGGAATCCCTGAGCGAGGCGGAACGCTGTCTTAAATGCGGGATCTGTTCCGAGTGTTACCAGTGCGTGAAGGCATGCCTTGCGGGCGCCGTCGAGCATGATCAGCAGCCCGTTGAACGGGACCTTACCGTAGGATCCGTTATCCTCTGTCCGGGAACGAATCCCTTTGATCCGGCGCCCTTCGAGACACTGTACCACTACCGGAGCCACCCCAATGTCATGACCAGTCTGGAGTTCGAACGCATCCTGAGCGCATCCGGTCCCACCATGGGGCATCTGGTGAGACAGTCGGATGGAAAAGAACCCAGGAAGATCGCCTGGCTCCAATGCGTGGGATCGAGGGACAACAATCGTTGCGGAAACGGGTATTGTTCGTACATGTGCTGCATGTATGCGGTGAAAGAGGCGGTCATAGCCAAGGACCACTGTAAAGAGGGTCTGGATGCGGCCATCTTTTTTATGGACATGCGAACTTTCGGAAAGGACTACGAGAAATATTACAATCGCGCCAAGGACGAACATGGGGTTCGATTTGTACGGTCGAGAATCCATACCATAGAGCCGATTCCAGGTACGGATGATCTGCAACTGAGCTACTCGGATGAAAACGGAAACATTCACGAAGAGGCATTCAATATTGTCGTGCTCTCCGTCGGCCTTCAGATCAGCAAGGAGACCGTGGACCTGGCGGGAAGATTAGGGGTGGAGCTGGATCAGTACGGCTTCGCATCCACCCATCCTTTTGCCCCTGTAAACACCTCCAGACCCGGCGTGTATGCCTGCGGGGTGTTCCAGGGACCCAAGGACATCCCCAGCTCGGTAACCGAAGCGAGCGCCGCGGCGGCGGCTTCAGCCATAGCCCTCACCGAGGGAAGGGGAACCGATTCAAAAATCCTTGAGATTCCCGCGGAACTGGATCTCTTCGGAGCGGAGCCGAGGATCGGCGTTTTCGTCTGCAACTGCGGCATCAATATCGGCGGCGTCGTGGATGTCCCGGCCGTCACCGAATATGTGAAAACCCTGCCTTTTGTGGCATTTTCAGATCAAAATCTGTTTACCTGTTCCCAGGATACGCAGGAAAAAATCAAGGAGGCGATCAAAGAGCATCGGTTGAACCGGGTGGTCGTTGCATCCTGTTCTCCGCGTACCCATGAACCCATGTTCCAGGAAACCCTGCAGGCCTGCGGGTTGAACAAATACCTCTTCGAAATGGCCAATATCAGGGACCAGAACTCGTGGGTCCACGGCAGTGAACCGGAGGCCGCAACCAACAAGGCAATGGACCTTGTCCGCATGGCGGTGGCCAGGGCGGGCCTTTTGAAGCCGCTGACGGAGAAAAAGATCATTGTCAACAAGAGGGCACTTGTCATTGGTGGTGGAATCGCGGGCATGAACGCGGCCCTAAACCTCGCCGATCAGGGATTTGAAGTGGTCATTGTGGAAAGAGAAGGTCAGCTTGGAGGATATTCCAGAGAACTGACCGTCACGATTGAAGGAGCGGACATCCAGAAATATCTGTCGGAACTCATTGAAAAGGTTACGACCCATGAAAAAATTCAGGTATTGACCGAATCCCTCATTGTGGGTTTTGAAGGTTTCAAGGGGAATTTCACCACCGAGATCATGGTGGGTCCCGGGATGTATGAAAGACGGATAGACCACGGGGTGATCATCCTGGCCACCGGCGCGAAAGAATATACGCCCAAGGAATATGCGTATGGAGAAGATCCGAGAATCATGACCCAGGTCTCCATGGGAAAACGGCTTGAAGTAAAAGGCGCATCCGACCTCAACCAGGTGGTCATGATTCAGTGCGTGGGATCCCGTAATGAGGAGAACCCGAACTGCTCTCGAATCTGCTGCCAGAGCGCCGTAAAGAATGCCATTCATATCAAGGAGCTCAATCCCGAGGCAGACGTTTTCGTCCTTTACAGAGATATCAGAACGTATGGTCTCCTGGAAGATTATTACACAAAGGCAAGGGCATTGGGAGTCATTTTCTCCCGTTTTTCAGTGGACAATCCTCCCCTTGTGGAACCTTCCGACGAAGGCGTCATGGTGACGTTTAAAGATCATGTGCTCCAGAGGGACGTCAGGGTCAGTGCGGACCGCGTGGTGCTCAGTGCGGGCATGGTGGCGGAAGACACATCGGAACTGGCATCCATCCTCAAGCTGCCCAGAAATGCCGAAGGATTTTTTATTGAAGCCCATGTAAAACTCAGGCCCGTGGATCTTGCCAACGATGGCATCTTCCTGTGCGGGACGGCACACAGTCCCAAATTGATTACGGAGACCATCGCCCAGGCCCTCGCGGCGGCTTCCCGCGCTTCCACATTCCTTTCCCAGACGGAAATCACCCTGTCGGCGGTAACCGCCAGGGTGGATCAGGACCGTTGCGCCTCGTGCCTGATCTGTGTGCGGGCCTGCCCATACGGAGTTCCGAGGATCAATGAGGAGGGTGTCAGTGAAATTGACGAGGCCATGTGTCATGGATGCGGCATCTGTGCCGCCGAGTGCCCGGCCAAGGCCATTCAACTCAACTGGTATGAAGACGACCAGGTGATGAGCAAGGTGGACGCCTTGCTGGAGGGGGTGCTGTAATGGAAAAGTTCGACCCGATTATTGTTACGTTTTGCTGTAATTTCTGAGGATATACCGCCGCGGACCTGGCAGGTTCCATGCGATTGAATTATCCCGATTCCATAAGAATTGTCAGAATGCCGTGCAC
>JBBSAR010000437.1:0-3976 GCA_038252125.1 Desulfatiglandales bacterium | reverse complement strand
TGCAGGAACACCTATTTGAAATTAAACAGGGTTTTGAAGGCTTTTCCTCCTTTTTCGGATCCTGGCTATCCCTTGATCAGACAACCATCCTTGTTGATGTGGGGCCGGCCCATAGCGCGCCGGACCTCATCGAGTCTCTGCAGGACCTTCCCCAGTTTTGGATTGGTTACGCACACCGGGGGTCTGAAGGCGTGCGTCTTGACCCCGAATTTTTCCAGTTCTTGCTGTACCAGCACGATTTCCCTTTTCAGGACCTTTTCGCTTCTGAGCATGAGGAGATTGTCGTGTTCATGGGAATGATTACCCAGTGAGTGACCCTCGCGGAGGATTTGCCGGATCAATGCGGGATATCTTTCTGCCTTGCAGCCGTTGACAAAAAAGGTGGCCTGAATTCCGTGTTTGGAGAGCAGATCCAGCAGAAAGGGCGTGGAAACCGGGTCCGGCCCGTCGTCAAACGTAAGGGCAATGACCTTTCTCCCCGTTTTTCCCCGGTTGACCACCGGCAAGAAAAACTCCAATCTCGGGAAGAAGGGCGCGACGGCACACAGACCAAGAAATAAACTCAAGGGCAAAAGGGCAAAATCGATCCGGACCAAACCTATCAGAAGAGCCGTCGGCAGCAGGCACATGCCTGCGAAATGAGCCGGAGAGAATCGCGATTTATCCTTGTTTTCAGCCATCTTGTGTTCTGTTCAAATTCCCTGGAGATGGACTCCAGATTTTGTTTTTGCAACAAACCAGACCAGTTCTTCATTGTCTCCCGAAGGAGAAATGTGCAACAGCTGAAAGCCTTCCCTGATGAGATGTATCTTGAGTTCTTCAACGGTTCTGTGACAGGTTTTTGCACCGGTAAATTTTTCGTAAATAGATTGAATCTTCCATAACCGGGACGGCCTTCCCACCGGAGAAATCACCGCCCTGATGAGGAGTACCCCTCCTTCCCGCAATGCGCCATAAAGCTCTTTCAGGATATGTTGCAGCGGTTCATCTTTCAGAAAATGAATCATATCCAGCATCATGACCAGGTCTGCCGGCTCAGAAAACGGAGGCAGATCCGGAGCGCTCCCCCTAACCGCCGTCCCCCGGTCCCCGAAGGCTTCGGTGGCGACCCGGATTCGTTCCGGATCCGGGTCCAGGCCATACACCCGGCTTTCCGGAAACTGTTCCAGAAACCAGCATGCGGGCACGCCAAAACCGGTGCCGATATCGACGATGGTCTTCACGTTTTCGAAGAAAGGAAGCAGATGGGGCAGTTCCTGGAACATGGCATCCGTTTTCATCTTGAAGCGGGCGAACATTCGTGGATACGGTTCCAGGCCGCTGTATCTTTGTGCAACGCGGGTATGGATTTCGGGATTTTTTTTCAGCTTCCTGCGGCGAAGTCCGTCAAGATATTGCAGGGAGGGCGGAAGAAAAAGGAACGCTCCGATGAGAGAATAGACGATTCCCAAGAGGGATGTGACCCCCGCGCTTCTTAACAGGGAATGTTCCGCAAAGCACAGGGCGCCGAAACCGATGATGGTGGATGCGGAGGCCATGAAGATCGTCATCCGTACAATATCCGAAGAGGAATCGGAAACCGACGGGTATCTCTGGAAAGACCTTACAAGAAACAGGGAATAGTCAATTCCCATTCCGATGACCACAATGGAGAGCATGACCCCCGGAATATCCAGCGGGTGGCCCAATAGCTTCAGGGTCCCCAATGTGCTGGTGAGTGCAAAAAGCACCGGCAACAGGGATGCAAGGGTCAGCTTCCAATCCAAAAAGAAAAGAAGCAGCAGAAGAAGGATGCAGATCCCCACCCATGCCAGCATTTTCAGGAAAGAAGAAAAGAGGAGGGCGCCCATCCTTTTGGAAAAGAAGGAGGAATCAAAGATCTTTCCTTCGGACTTGTACCTGTTGAAAAAGACCTGCGCGTCATAGGATGGGCCGCGCGTAAACGTGGCATTCTGAAACCACAACGAACTTTCAGGATGCTTCACTATTCCCAAGAGCTCAAAATAGGATGCGGGAATATCCTTTTGAACGGGTTCCACGGAGAGCGGGGAGAGCGTCTTTATAAATCCTTGAAACGCATCCGGTTTGAAGCCTGATTCGCTTCCAGCTCTCCGGAGTTCCTCTGTAACGGCGGCTATTCTTCGGTTGCTCCAGAAATTCTTCCAGGCCGCCAGATTCTTTCGGCTTCTCTCCTTTCCGGGAAAAATCAGGGAAGGGGCAAAAACGTCGGAGAGAAACCCTCTTTGTTCATCTTTCCCGGCCATTTCAAGCAACCTGTCTCCTTCATTTTGCAGATCACTGACGCTTTTCCCTTCCGAAAGCAGATATACCCTGTTCAGAAGTTTGTCTCCCCAGACATCGGTGAAAAGTTTTTCCGCTGCACGGGTATCCTTGCCGACCGTATTCATGGCATCCAGGCTTACATTAAGCTCAGGGCTTGCGAAAAAAAACAGGATGAATACGAAAGTGATGTAAACAAAAAATCCTTTCTTCCCGGTTGTACAGAAACGATTTACCATGGCTTGCAGAGGTACATTCTTTTTTGAAGAGGCAGCCGGCATAAAAGGGAAAATTCTGGGCATCAGCGTGTGCACAAAGAGAAAGGAAAAGGCGATACCCAACGCCGTGAACTGACCGATCTGTTCGAAGACAGGAAAGCCGGAGAAACTCAGCGCCCCGAAAGCGCCGATGGTGGTGAGGGCGGCAAGGAGGCCGACCGCGCGAATTTCTCTTGCCGCATCCTTGCCGCGGGTTTCAAAAGGGCGATCAAGAAAGAGGAGAAAAGCGATGCCATGATCCACGGTGATCGATATGACGGCGCCGCCGAATCCCAGGGCCATCAGGGAAACGGATGAATGAAGGAGCGAAAAAACAAAAAATGCGGCCACCGTTCCCGCGAATGCAGGCAAAAAGGCGAAGAGACCCAGGAGGGGTCTGTGAAAGGCGAGAAAGAGCAGGGCGGCAATTCCGATGGTGGTGATGAGAACGGCATTTCTGACGTCTTTTTTTACGATCAGTTCGTTGTCAAGGGCGACCCTGTAGGCGCCCATGGGTGTGAGCGTCACAGGAACAGAATTTACAGAGATCTTGTCTTTCAGTTCCTGGTCTATTTTTTCGATGAGATCCGTAATCTGTCTGGCAAAAGCGGTATCCGTTCCGGCTGAAACGGGGTTTGCGACGACCAGCAGATGCCTTCTGTCGCGCGTGAACAGTTTTCCCCTGTAGATGTCCATATCCTGCCCCGGAGCCAGGAAGGCAAGCCTTTTTAGGACAAGATTTTTCAGGCCCAGGGGATCGGTCGCGATGAAACGGGCCTGCCCCAATCCGCCGAGATCCGTCAATGTTTCAAAGGAATCACGGACGCTCTTTTCGATGATTCGTGGCGCCAGAAGAGGTTTTACTTCTATTTGCAGATCGTGTTCGGTGAAGAGGAAGGGAAGGTTTTCCGTGATGTGTGTCAGGAGATCGGGAAAAATCTCCTGCATGTCCTTTGTCCCTACCTGTTTGAAAAGGCCGCTTTCCCGCAGCCCTTGCTCCACCCGATCCGCGGCTCGAACGAGAAGGTCGGGAGCATTTCCAGGAGTCGTCAAATCAATGACGAGTCGGTCCTGTATGGGGTGATTTCGAAAGATATACGCCGCATCCGAAATGACGGGATCGTTTTGAGGGAGAAACCGTGTGATATCGGTGTCAATAGTGATCAGGCGAAAACCGGCCCCTCCGAGCAGGAGCATGAAAACGACCACAAGGAGAAAAAGGCGCCAGTTTACGGGAATCGATTTCATTTTGTCCACATCCATATAAGGAGAATAACGAATAAAATATGGGACCCGATGACGAACGGCCTTCTCCGATGATACAACTCGTTCATTTTCTGCAGATGCTTTAGGCCTCCGCACATCCTTCTGAAGCGATCCAGTTTGAGATAGCGAAGGTTGTCTGAACGGGAACTGCTCTGGAAGGCAAAAGCGGGATA
>JBBSAR010000436.1:0-3985 GCA_038252125.1 Desulfatiglandales bacterium | reverse complement strand
TTTTTTTGCATTATTAGCATTTTTGCCTGCAAGCAAAAAATGTGCCGAACGGTATTGATTTTGAATGGTTTAATGGATGAATTGCCATTTTGATGGGTTTGTTTTTTTGGCATTGGAAAGTTACCTCACTACAGTCTATCTGGAAGTGAAATAGTATTCATGAGATCAAGAAAGATGACGGTTCTTTCCATATGCATAATTATAAATTAACTCAACTACAACCGCCAGAAGTTTGTGGTATAAAACCAAGGGCCACCTAAACTATAGGTGTCTTCTTCCATTCCCAAAAGGAGACATAAATCTTGTAAACTTTCAGCTATACTTTTGATGACTGGCAATCTTGGTAAATGGATATAAGCAGACCTTGCATCAAACTTCGTGCAGAAGGTGGCATCTGAATAGCTTTCATCCGGTGAAGAATACAAAACGAAAGGTGGCAAGGTCAAGAAGTGAAGGATACCCAAATAAACCTGAACTTTCAAAGCCTGCTTTTGGTCAACGATTCTTTCGAAGGGGATCTGCAATATCTGATAGATACATTAAACAGTCAATACGTTGAGATATCAGCTTGCTATCACATGCTGTACCGAATTCACTTCTGATGTTCTCAGATACAATCAAAATGAAGGTTCACGCGTATCTTCAGGGTTCAAACGGATAAATAAGACAAGCACGCTTCTCCATCCTGAACCCGAAATCTTTAGTGCTGCAAAGACTGAATAGCCGTGTCGATTTCACGACTGAGGGCGGTTAAGGTCTGGTTCTGGGCATCCACTATCCCGGGAAAACCGGTGGCGGAAATCGGAGCATGAAAAACGGATTTACGCCTTATGCCCGAGGCACTGCCTTCCTTGCCGATTACCGTCCAGAAAGCGGTTAAAACCGCATCTTCTCCTGGCCGGCAGTCAAAGCGAGTGACATCGACAACGACCTGATAATCCGGCGCAGAGCTTGAACCTTCTCGATCATACCTGTACACTTCAGGAGTTTTCAGCAGCCAAGAGAGATCTTCAAGCAACACCCTGTAGAAGCCGTCCTGCAGCGATTCCACCCAGCGGTTGAATTCATCCAATGCCATTTCGTTCTTTCCGGCAACCGTAACCATCTGGTTACGATCCAGATAGTTAGGCAGCGTAATGGGGCCCACAAGAACGGATAGGCTTTTCCCTTCGACCGGCGTCGATAAACTTTCTCGAGAGCCTTCTATTGAACGCAGCATATAAAACGTAGCAGGCCCGCTTGTGCCGGTACATCCGATCAGCATCACGGCGAGAACGGTGAAAAGCACATACAGGGAACATGCCTTCTGAAACTTTTTCATTGTCATCATTTTGCTCCTCCCTTTCCCTTCAGCAACGACTCGGGGTGTCGTTCCAGATAATCCATCAGCGATTTGAGGGATTCGGCTGCCGCCGAAAATTGATCCAGTGTCCGATTCAGTTTGCGGCGGGTATCCGAACGATCCCCCACAAGCCCATCCACGGTAATCAGCGTCTTCGTCGCGCCGTCCATGGCCTTATTTGCAGAAATCAGAACAGTGTGGATTTCCTGCATCACCGGCTTGACCTCGACGTCGACGTTCTGCAGGAGTCTCCTGAGGTCGGAGGATAATCCATGCAGATCATTTGACGTATTTTTCAACACCGTCTTTGCATCCGCCATGGTTGTCTGTATTCCCTCCGACAGGACATTCAGCCTGTTATCCAGGTTTCCAGTGACTTTTTTGAGTTGACTGTCCGCATTGAGCACCAGTTTGTCTGCGTTATCCAACACGTGGTCAAGCTTCTTAGTCGCCCCGTTCAGATTGTGCACCATCTCCTTAATCTCGGGGTCTTTGAGCAAACCGTCTAAAGTCTCCAGGATGTTGTCGAGCCTGCCGACAATTTTTTCAAAGGGCAGGTTCTCCAGTTTATTGGCCAGTTTGGTCATGGCCGACCGTACCGTGGGAATTTCAGGGTATTCTTTATCGAGACCGGTCAACCGTACAGGAGTGTCCGGAAGAAAGTCGATTTCAATCATGGAGGAACCGGTCACGAAGCTTTCCATCGCCATCCTGGCCCGCAGCCCTTTGGCAATCATGCGCGTCAGCTCCGCGCCGGGATTGCGGCTCCTTTTCCCTTCTATTTCAATGCGATCCGGATCGAACTCTATGACAACGGGAACGTCGATGGTAAGCTTTTTCGTATTGGCCTGTAAAACGATGCTGCTTACGGAACCCACCTGCACCCCACGCCAGATTACCGGGGCGCCGACGGCCAAACCCTTGACCGAGTCTTCAAAAAACATGACGAATTTCACTCTCTTTTGAAACAGATCGCCACTGCCGAAAATAATCACGGCCGCAATCAACATGGCGATGGAGCCGACTACGAAGACACCGATAACGGTTTTACTTGCCTGTTTGGCCATTTGTTTCCCCCCTCCTTAAAAATGTCTGGACCCTCGGATCATGATCTTCCGCCAGGAGTATGTTGGGATCCCCCGAAGCGATCATGGTACGGCTTTCAGGATCCAGAAAAACGGAGTTGCTTCCGATGGCAAAAATGCTGGCCAGTTCATGGGTTACGATCACCACGGTGGCATCAAGGCTGTCGCGAAGCTGGAGGATCAGATCATCCAGACGTTTGGCGCTTACAGGATCCAGGCCCGCTGAGGGTTCGTCGAAAAAAAGGATCTCCGGGTCCAGAGCCATGGCTCGTGCCAGACCGGCCCGCTTCCGCATGCCGCCGCTGATCTCCGATGGATAGAAGTCTTCGAACCCGGAAAGACCTACCAGCGCCAACTTCAGGGAGACCTGATCCATTATTTTATCCTTTCGCAACTTTGTATACTGCTGCAGGGGAAGCGACACATTTTCAGCCAATGTCATGGAACTCCACAGCGCGCCGCTCTGGTAGAGAATTCCCACATTCCGCATCAATTGCCGGCGTTGTGCCTGTTCCGATTTCCAGAAATTGAAATCCCCATAAAAGATATCCCCTTTTGCCGGGGGTTTGAGACCGATCATGTGTCTCAAGAGCGTGCTTTTCCCGCAACCGCTTCCCCCCATGATGATGAAGATATCACCACGATTGATGGTGAAATTCAGATCCCGCATCACCACGAAATCGCCGTAGGCCATGGTGAGATCCACCACCGATATGCACGCTTCTTTTTTTTCCATGATTTCTAAATTCCGGAATCAAATGCCCAAAATGCTGCAAAGGACTGTAATGACCGCAGTGGCGATAATGATGGCCACAATCCCGGTAACCACGGCCGAAGTGGCCGCATCCCCCACCTCGGAGGCGCTGCGACCGCACTGTATGCCCCGAAGACAGCCTGAGAGAGCCACCAGAATGCCGAAAACGAGGCTCATGAAAAGTCCGATAAAGAGATCGTTAAGGCCTATGGCAGCCTTGGTCCGGTTTAAGTAAACGATAAAACTGATGTTATACATCCCGACTGCCACGAGGGCGCCGCCCAATATCCCCATGAGGTTGGCGTAAAGGGCCAGAAAGGGCATCATCACGGCCAATGCCACCATTCGTGGGAGGACCAGGAATTCCATGGGAGGAACGGCCAGGGTCTCCAGGGCATCAATCTCCTCATTGACCTGCATGGTTCCCAGCTGGGCCGCGTAGGCGGCTCCGGTTCGGCCGGCCATGATGATGCCGGTCATGATGGCGCCCATCTCCCGGACCATGGCGATTCCCACCAGGTCCGCCACATAAACCTGGGCGCCGAAAAGCTTTAATTCCAGGATGCCCACGAACGCCAGGATCAGGCCGATCAAAAAACTGATCAGCGAAACAATGGGGACGGCCTGCGCCCCTGCCTCCTGCATGAAAAGCCCCAGGTCGGAAGCCCTGAACCGGGCCCGGCCCGTGATCATCCGTAAAAAAGCTACAAACGCCTCACCGATGAAGGTGACGAGTTCACCGGCGGATTTTGCAAAATCGGTTGCATCCGTTCCGACCCGGCCAAAAAAACCCGCTCGGGTGAC
>JBBSAR010000435.1:0-3989 GCA_038252125.1 Desulfatiglandales bacterium | reverse complement strand
CTCGATGGCGCATTTCTCAGCTACCCCGTAATGGGAATAGAAGCCAATACCCTGATACGCATGCTTCTGGGTCAGGCTAAAGGAGTCGGGATCCTTTGTCTTTGTCTGCCCGTACCATGCATCCATGAAATTGCCCTCTTTCTTATAAGAAAACCTTCCGGCATCCCAGAGCCAGCCGATGGAATTTCCCCAATCCCCCGGGCCGAAGATACGCTTGTCCCCGTACCATATTATTTGCCGTCCAAGCTTTGTTGAGAGTCCCTCCACCACAAGATCCCTGATTTCCACGTTGGCGTCATAAAGTTCAAAATATTCTTGATCCGGGTTCATGACGTATTCATCCGGGGTATTGCGATTCTTCACAAAGTCATTGGAATCAAGGGACCATCCCCATACCCGTGCGTCATACATGTGGAGATTGTAACTGATCCGTTCATTTTGTTTATAGGAAAACCCCGCAATAATGCGCTGAAGGAGCAGCCGATCATCCGAATCGCCCACTACTTTTCCCTTGGCATCAATGGAATTATCGCCGTATGCCAGTTTGTTCATGCCGTTCAGGGTCTCGAATCGTTCTCGGATCTGCCCGTCAAGTATGAACTCCCCGGCCTTCAGGGATTTCACCAGGGAAACCAGGAAAAGAAGGACCAGGCCTGTTACGAAAAATCCTTTTCCTGCTCCATGCAGGGAACGCGTAACATAGACAACCATTTGAAATGCCATTCCGTCACAAGAAAAGCTTCCACAAGAGCTTGGCGGCAACCGCCAGCAATACCACCGCGAACATCTGCTTGATCCACCGGGCCTTCATCTTCTCTTTCATCACCCTGGCGCCGATTTGGGAGGCAATGATAACGGCAATGGATGTGGCGATCATCAGCGGCCAGTTGAAATGCCCCTCCGCAATATGGCCGGCAAATCCCGAAAAAGATGAAAAGATCACCACAAATGCGCTTGTTGCGGCTGCCTCTTTGGTGGCATATCCCATGGCGAGCATCATCGGGACGAACAGGAAACCACCTCCCACTCCGAGGAGGCCGGCAATGAAGCCGATAAAAAATCCCCCTATGCTCATCAGGACCATCCGACGCCGCAATTCCATCATCTTCTCTTTATCAGGGCGCGCCGATGTCATGAGCATACGGCCTCCCGCAAAGACCATGGAAATGGCAAAAAGGATAATAAGTGTCCGTGTCGGTAATAGTTTCGTGAAATAGGCGCCCACCGGCGCCCCGATAAAAGAAGAGACAACAAGCGGAATGGACCCTTTAATGTCCACCATTTTTGATCGAAGATAGAACACCGCGGCGGACAGTGCCGTAATCCCGTTGAGCAGCAGCCCTGTTGGAATGGCCACGGATTTGAAATCGAAGCCGAACCAGTGAAATACGGGGATATAGAGCATTGCGCCTCCCAGCCCCAGCATCGAGAAAATAAACGCAAGGACCAGAACGGCAGCCGTCACCAAGGCAATAATCATTTGTACACCCCCCGGTTACAGGGGTGAAACACCCACGGCCAAGCGAGGGAGCATCACCCCGTTTCTATTTTCCTGTTCGGCTATTCGCCATATTTGGAACAGGGGATGCATACCGTCTTCCCATCAAGCCCCATCCGCAGTTTGTTGACAAATGTGATCTCTCCACAAGATTCACAGCGTTTGGCTTCGAAAACTCCCTTGCCCGACTTGAAATCCACGGTGTGAACTTCGCCGATATCCAGAAACTGGGCTTCAGTCAAACCTTTGATACGTTCCACCAACGGATCGGTGATCTCCGGTTCAATGTCCTGGGGCGGTACGCCGGCCTTGCGTTTCTGTACAAAGGGGGATTTGAGCGCCATTTCAAAAAAATCCGGTTTAAGCGACACCCGCACCGCTTTACCGGTTTTGGTGTCGATCAGTGTAAAGGCCATCTTATTATAGTAAAGTTTCTCAATATTGGATTTGCCGTAGGTGCAGCCGGTGGCGGTCATTATGCCATCCAGAAAACATCCGGCAGCATGTCCTTTGCCGGTCTCCGCTTTGACATAAAGCTCTTTGTCCTGCGATCGCTCCACGCCCAGTGCTTTCATGGCCGCCAGGCCGGCCTTAAGCCCCATGGGCATGGCCGGGCATTTGTGGCCGTGAAATTTTAACCCGGTTTCAAAAATTTCCTGAAAATTTTCCATGATAATGCCTCCTTGAAGTTTAAAGAATTTAAGTTTAGCGCCATTTACGTTCCCTGTCGAACGGGTACACGTATTTTACGGCGAAGTTTCATCCCATAAGCCAGCCGTAACCCATTCCCGCAATGGTGGATAGGACCACAATGATCGCGCAAAAGACCGCTGTCTTTTTGGCGCCCATGATTCCCCCGATCACCAGCATATTGGGAAGAGACAGGGCAGGACCAGCTAACAACAAGGAGAGCGCCGGACCTTTTCCCATACCGGCGCCGATGAGGCCCTGGAGAATGGGCACTTCCGTAAGGGTGGCAAAATACATCACCGCGCCCGAAACCGAAGCAAACAGGTTGGCCCAAAGGGAATTTCCGCCCACGAGTCCTTCGATATACTGATCGGGAATCAGGGCTGCATGGCCGGGCCTTCCCAGCATGAATCCCGCCACCAGAACGCCCGCGGCAAGGAGTGGAAAGATCTGTTTCATGAATCCCCAGGTGGACTGCACCCACGTCACCCGCTCCTCTTTGATAAACCAGGCCTTGAGCATGAAGCCCAAAACAATCAGGAGTCCGGCCGTGAAATACCATTTGGCGGCAAAAATGGCCGGCCACAGCCCGGTTGATCCCTGGGCAGGTCTTGCGAAAGCAGCAAAGACGAGGATAAGCACCATGGTGAGCATGAAGAGGGCGTCCTGGGTGAGGGTTCGACCTTTCTCCTCTTCATCCGGCAGGTAGATTTGCCCTGCTGCCCGGGCGGCATCGTCTTTCCTGAAAAAGAAGGCCATGAGCAACCCGGTAATGACTGCGAAAAAGACCGCTCCGATGGCACGGGCCAGGCCCAGTTGCCACCCCAAAATTCGGGCGGTCAGAACAATCGCCAGTACGTTGATTGCAGGGCCGGAATAAAGGAATGCCGTTGCCGGGCCGATCCCGGCCCCGCGCGTGTAGATTCCCGCGAACAACGGGAGCACGGTGCAGGAGCAGACCGCTAGCACGGTCCCCGAAATGGAGGCCACGGAATAAGACAATATTTTGCTCGCCTGTGCCCCGAAATATTTCAAAACCGAACCCTGGGAGACAAAGACGGCAATGGCTCCTGCAATAAAAAAGGCGGGAATCAGACAGGTGAGCACATGCTCCCGGGCGTATTCCTGGAGCATGAGAAAGGCCTCCAGACCCGACCGACGAATCACGGGATTTGCCCAGGGTACATAGTAGGCTGCCGCAAAAACCAATATGATCAGCAACAGTTTCCATCGTTCCTTCATAACATGAACTCCTTTCTACAGCCGGTCGGCGGCAATATGAATTTATGAATCCCTATATGTCGATATATTAATCAAAAAAACTACTTTTTGCAGATCTCTTCTCTTCGATACGATGGAAGTCTTTCGATAAGGGGGGAAACCGTCTCATCATCTTCAAGCCAGTGCCTCAAGTTTCCGAGAAGGGCTCCCGCGTAAGGGCTTTCACTTCCATCAGAGAGGAAATAGTTTACCCACAGGCCATCTTTCTTGAAACGAACAAAACCGGCCCTTTCCAATATCTTCAGGTGCTTGGATACAGTGGGCTGAGAAATACCCAATCCTGCCTGAAGCTCGCAGACACACATAGAGCGGTGCTGAAGCATCTTCACGATTCTGACCCGGTTGGGGTCGGAAAGGGCCTTCATAACTTCTATAAATTTCTTCATTCGAGCTCCTACATTCTTTTTCAGCAATATATTGTTGGGGGCTTAAAATGTCAAGAAAGTTTTTTTGCCGTCAGCGATTTTGATTGAATTATGAGGAAGGGGTACGACGATCAAGAAGCCTTTTCCAGGCCTCT
>JBBSAR010000434.1:0-3992 GCA_038252125.1 Desulfatiglandales bacterium | reverse complement strand
AGCGGGCCAACTCGCTTTTGGTCAACAACCCGAATCTCTCCATTTGAGCGATCACACGATCTCTCTCCCGCACGGCGGCTTGCGGGTTTCGAAATGGAGAAAATCGCGAGGGGGCGCGGATAGTCCCCATCAACATCGCGGCCTGGCCGAGGGAGAGCTGAGACGGGGCAAGGCCAAAGTAGCTCTCGCTGGCAGCTCCGACGCCAGTGATGTTATGTCCAAAGGGAACCTTGTTCAGGTAGGCGGTCAGAATTTCTCTTTTTGCCCGGGTGTCGCCCATGGAGGCATCGAGCTCCGCCTCAATCCGAAGGGCGACAATGATTTCGATGACTTTTCCTTGCAGTTTCTCAAGGAGGGATTTCTCGTGCCGATTCAGGGAGAGTTGAACCAACTGCATCGTGATCGTCGAGCCCCCTTGCGCAATAACCGGGCGCCTTGCTGCAAAACTACGCTTGATGTTAACCACGCCTGCCCGGGCGACCCCCCAAATATCAAGTCCAGGATGATTCATAAATCGGCCATCCTCTGCGGCTATGGTGGCCCGACGAATGTCCCTGCTCAGTTCATCCGGCGAGACAGGTCGATAGGGGGAACCCAGCCTTGCATATCGTTTGCCGCCCTGAGTCAGGACTTGAATGCTCGGGAGCGGCATGAGGGCGTCTTCAACGCGATAAGTGAACGCAACCCAAAGGGGTTCGGCAAAAACCAGAAACAGCGCGGACGATCCGGCCATCAAGACAAATCGCCCTGTCACGAGGAAACGAGCTAAGCCACAAAAAAACATGACGCCGCACAGGATGCCGCCCCCAATGTGGGCGATTCCTTCGATTCCGGCTCGTGTTGTTGCTGTGACAGGCACAGCAAACTAGACGGAATTTGCAGTAGTATCTTTCGATAATCGACGAACCGATCCAAAGATCGCTCGGCAAGCAGGAGGCCCGCCTTCCATTGGGTCACCGATGTCGCTAGTGCCTTTCTTTTTTCTGGGTACCCATAAACACCCCACGCAGCATGATGTAGATTCCTACAAGACAGAGAACTAGAGCCAGCAGAGGTGCAAGTAACTGAAGCAGCTCAGAGGAGTTGGATGTGTTGTTCGTCAGGAATATTGCAAATGCGAAGATTGGGAGTATGACCCGTGATGCTTTCTGGACGACAATCACTGCCACAATAATAGCAACCAAAACAAATGCCGCCTGTTCCGGTGTGAGCACCCCCCGTTGTACCAAAGTGAGGGTGACCGGAATTGTCGCAATGATCGTCAGGAGGCGCATCGGCAGATTTAAGGTGCTCTCTGATAGATCATCACTGCGGAGGCGACATATTCACGTCGGGCGGCTTCAATTTTTGCACAAAGGCTGCCACAGAGAGCGATCCTCCGTTCGATTTCCTCACAGTCAGCGTCGCATTCCCGTAGCATTTCATCATGCTTCTGCCACTCCGGGTTGGTTCCATGGCTTCGAATTGTTTTTGTATGCCGAAGGTAGGTTGCGTAACTCCAAGCCGCAGCGGCACCAAGCGCCTCAGCCAGAACCGTCATGATCACGAATAACATGCCGGTTTTTCCGCCGTCTGCAGGTTTATCACCCAAATCGTCCAAAGATTGAAACTGAATTTCTTGAGAGCTGAGCTGAATAAATTCAGAGAAGAAAAACAGCCACCCCAGACCAGAGAGGAAAGCCAGCACCATGCAGCTAATGAGAGCAAATTTGTAGAGTCGCCCCCCTTTGAACATGCTTAAAAGCATTTTAATGGAGAAGGCCACCACAGTGACCCCAGCCGCTGGAAGAAGGTAAATGGCCAATGTCCCCAAGGGAGTATCAAGGCTTTTGATGAGCTCTACCATCGAGAAATAGCCAAAAACCCAAAGCAAAATCGCAACGAAGATCAGGAAGAAATACTCAAATTTTTCTGAAGGGGTGAATGGCAACATACGATCCTCTTGGTCCGCTTTGGTGCGTTCTATCTTGTCCCGCTCCCGCCGGCGACTCTCTCGCTCCGTGGTTTGATGGGAGAGATCCTTCTCATACTCCGACCGCCAACTATTTAGGTCGTTCTGTTCGTAGCCGACGATTTTAACGAATGTGGCTGTCGCTTTTTCAACGACGGCTTGATGTGAATAGGGGTTCCCTCGAGAAAGTCCACCGATTTCGTCCTCATCATGGTCAGGCAACTGCCTCACCATGTGGTCAATAGTGCCGGTGCAGGAATGCTCGGATTCTTTCTCCAGGTGTGTTTTGTCCAGCCGGGTGTAAACCATCATAGTGTTAATAAAATCGAACCTGTAGAGGAAATTTAGAATTCGAGGTATGCGCATGGCGGCTGGCTCATCAAATGCCAAGCACCGCGGCAACAGGGATTGCAACCCAGAAAGGACTGTCAATTCGGGAAGTGCGATCTTGACCGCTGTTGCCCGATTTGGCTGGAATCAGGAAGGGATGAGTGAAGACACTGCCGCCATATCGGATTCGCACCTTACCTGGAAAACCTGTCTCAGACTTGCCGCGGTGGACATTGACCCATAATGTGACTGCTTTGGGATAGACCGCTGTTGTAAAATCAATGAGCTCAAAACCGAAGAGTGGTGTGGGACTTGTGAAATCCTTGCAGTGGACACCTTCCGGCGTTTCCGTGTGACCATAAAACAACTCATCACCTCCGGGTTTGCCAGTCGCGTACAGATCCAGGTCCACGCCCCCGCTATCCCAAGTGAGGGCAACCTGCATCGGGGCCGATTTAGGTAATGGGGCAGGTGATGGCAAAGCAAGGCGGGGAGCTTCTTCAATTGGGGACGTTTCCTTGGTGATCCAGGAAAACTCGGGGGCCGATAAATCCAAGATTCTTGCCGTGGCAACAGTTTCTTCAACACGCGGCTTGGTTCCTGTGTTGACCTTGCTGCGGTGAATAACCAATTCTTTCTCCTCTGAATTTAGTGTGAATTGCCCCACGGGTGGAAAACCGCCCGTTGCAAGCCGCTCTAAGGCGATGTTGGTGCTGGGTTGGAAGGAGACCAGATTGCCACCCATCCCAGCTACAAAGAGTGTCCAAAATCGCTGAACCCCTTCCCGCTGCGCTCCGGGTTGATCGGTGGCCCAAACATTTTCACTCAAAGTACAGAAATGCACCTCTGCATTCTTCAGAAATCCGGGTTGATCGGCAATGCTAAATAGAGACACAGTGCGTGGTTGATTGAGATATCCGTCCCCCAGCCACCCACCTGTCATGTCATTGGCTGGTAGGTCATCGCGATAGACAGGAGTTCCGATCACTAGCAGCCGGCTAGGCGATGCGGATGTCAATTGGGTGAAGATGCCTGCAAATTGCGGAAGGCGAACCTGTCGATCACCATTGCCATCTGAAGAGAGGAACTTGCCGAATGATCTAATAAATCCCTCAGCAGCTCGAACCCTGGCACGATCTGTCTTCACCTGGTCTGGCATTGTAAAATCTGCCACAGGTTTAAGAGAAATACCGTCAAAGACCTGACAACGCTGTCCTGGGGACATCGCCTTAACGACAAATTTCTGTGATTCAAGGAATAATTCATCCCGTTCGGCTTTTGGAAGGTTTGGGGAGCAAAGAATTACCAAGTTGGCTGGTTTGGTGTCGGCCATGAGCGGTGACGCCATGACTCCCAGCAGCCAGAAACCTGCAATAAATCCCGCTAGTGTTGAGGTTGATAAGGGCATTTGGATGATTTTTTGATTGGTGGTTTTTAGTTTCATTTCTTTGATTTATAAGGACGCGTGAAATAAAGGAATCTTTCGTTGATGGGAATACATCGGGTCTACTGCCGTTTTCGGGCTTTTCCAGTTGTTGCGTTGGATTCACCAAACCCTTTTTGTCTGACGGTTGCCAGAATCGAATGCTGCACGGACTCGCCCGACATCCCCATTATCCTTCCGATTTTCAGAATTTCGCCGGTCTCGCGCTCAAACAAGCTCCCATCTTGCAGTGCGATTTCTGCGAGGCAGCTGATAACGAACTTCTTT
>JBBSAR010000433.1:0-4005 GCA_038252125.1 Desulfatiglandales bacterium | reverse complement strand
GCCTGAGGATATAAAGGTCATATTCATCAGCAAGATATGAGTCTTTCGAAAAAATTCTCTCTCCCCTGATAATATTGGCAGCAAGAAAAGGATCCGCCTCCGGGAGACTTACAAGATCGACACTGTTCACTGAAAAAAGATCTTCCAAAGCTATAGCGAGCCGAGCTTTTTCTTTTACAGATAACTTTCTTCCGGATGCAGGTTTTACGCCGATGTCTAGATCTGACGGAGTTGAAATGGTAAGTGCAAATTTCTCGTCTTCCAGCCATTTCAGAGCATCCTCCGCGTGGCTCCCAAAGGCATACATGATTTCCAAATCAAAGGTGCGAGCTATTGCTTCCAATTTTTCCTTTCGAGTCTCCATCGTTTTAGTAATCCCTGTAACCGGTCGTTATTTTTAAACACCGAGGATATGTCTTCAAATCAGAGATCAAGTTGAAGCATAATCGCTCATTTTATACCATCCAGATCAGTTTGCGACAGGCTTCCAGCCTGGTTAATCATCCTCTTTTTACTCACAGTCGTCAGTTGATCAGCCATAGCTTTTGCCTTCTTCCCTTGCAGAGTAGAATATGCCTCGCTCGGATAAAGTTTCCCGACACTGCTTGTCAAGGGGACGACTTGAACTCTATTAAGAGAACAGTTTGCAGCGTTATTACTTATACTGCAGGTCGTTTCTTGCGAATTTCGCCTCCAACGGATGGGTCAAAATTAATCCACCACACTTCACCTCTCTTTTCCCGCGATGCATGTATAATACACGTTTATAAAAAACCAGGTCAAGCAAACTGTTTTCAAAAGCTGGGTCCTGTTCGTGCCGCACAAAACCTGAGAGAAGAATTCTTTACAGATGGAGATTCAAATACTATAATTTTTCAATGCAGAAAGGAGGATATGCCGAATGAGAACCACAATCGAGGTTTCGGACAAACATCGAAGTATTTTGCTGGCTCTGGCGGCGCAAAAAGGCTTAAGAGGATACTCCGATATCATAAGGGAAGCATTGGATTACTACATTGAGCATCAAAGCAAAACCGCGGAGAAAAAGAATAAAATTTTGAAAATGAAAAAGACCTGGACAGCGGAAGAAGCAGAAGAAAGCAGATCCAATCTGGCTGAATCGAGGGAAAATTGGAACCACAGGATATCCTGATAGTAGGGATATGCATTACCCATGATCTTCCCCTGATAACCAGAAATTTGGCGCATTTTTCAAGGATTTCACGTCTTAAAATTTTTGCATGAGTTAGGGCTGTCACGTGTCTATCTGATCGAGAAAGAAACTTTCAACATTTACACAACTATTTACCGCCCGTCGAAGCATCGTGGAGATCCCGCCGTCTGGACTACGCTCAAGACGCTAAGATATTGTTTTTTTTACCGAATATTAACGAACGATTCGATAAAGCAATCAGCCCTCCGGGCGTTTTAGAGAATAGTTAAGTTACCGGAATTATATCCCGAAGGATCACACTGAAGAAAATAATGGCTGTTTTTCGAACCTCCGTTCCGATTCGAAAAAGGGCTTTGCGTCCTTCGCGCCTTGGCGGTTCGATTTAATTGAAGTTCTGCAATACCCACGATTTCCATTGAATTATCAAAACTAAACCATCATAATAGGAATGACACGCATAAAATATACCCCTGTTTTCAGCAAACAAAGAATATAAATGGACCGTATTGCAGAAAGAAAGCTCTCTGATTGGCTAGTTTCAAACCCTTGATCATTCGCGGCGCCCGTCAAGTGGGAAAATCAACCCTGGTCAGGCAGTTCGCCGGCCGCAAAAAATTGATTCTCCATGAAATCAATCTTGAACGTCATCCAACTTTGATCGAGGTATTCAAAACACACGATACAGGAAAGATCCTCAGAGAACTTGAATTTATCTGTGGGAAGGGACCCATTTCAGGAACGGACGGACTGCTTTTCTTGGATGAAATTCAGGCAGTGCCGATAGCCATTCAGACTCTCCGATATTTCTATGAAGATCATCCTGAACTGCCCGTAATTTCAGCCGGCTCCCTCCTTGAATTCACCATGTTCAAGCATTCTTTTTCAATGCCCGTGGGGCGGGTCGAATACCTGTACCTTGGCCCTGTAACCTTTGAAGAAACCCTTGCGGCGATGGAAAAAAGCGCTTTGCTCGATCTGTTGCAAAGTTATCACTTAGGTGAAAATTTTCCCCAATCCGCTCATGACCAATTATTGGAACTTCAAAGGATCTGGTTTCTGGTCGGAGGAATGCCTGAGGCAATCCAGAGGTTTATCGATACGAACGCGCTTGATGGGGTATTTGACGTTCATGCCTCGATTATTGAAACATACAAAGACGATTTTGCGAAATATGCGACACAGGCCGACCTGCTTCGCCTTCACAAGGTGTTTAACTACGTCCCAATGGCTGCAGGGGAGAAATTGAAGTATGTTCACATCGACCCCGCGGAGCAATCCAGAGACTTGGGCAAGGCGGTTGATTTGCTTGAAAAAGCACAAATAATTATGAAAGCATGCCACACGGATGCATCCGGTTTGCCGCTTGGCGCCACCATAAACAGGCGAATTTTCAAGCCCTTTTTCTTGGATTGCGGCTTGATGAATACCATTTGCGGCGTTCAATGGATATCGTTGAATGATCTTACGCGAAGGGAATTTATCAACAAAAGTCATGTGGCGGAACAGTTCATCGCACAACATCTGGCCTACATAGGAAAAAACAACATAAGCCCTTCTTTGACATACTGGTTGCGCGAAGGGAAGACAGGAAACGCCGAAATCGATTTTGTTACACAATTAGGGCCGACAATAGTTCCTGTTGAGGTGAAAGCCGGAAAGAGTGGATCACTAAAATCACTCCAGCAATTTATTTATCAAAAAAAGATTCGGATGGGTGTTCGCTTTGACTTAAACAAACCGTCCTATCAGCACGTTGTCCACGCTCTCAGCCAGGGAGGAAGTTCCATACAAGTTGAATTTGATCTTATATCCCTCCCCCTCTATATGATAGAGCAACTTCCCAGAATCTTTGCTGAGACCGCACAAAGTGGATAAGTCAAGGAGCCGGTTTGTTTAGTTCCAAGACCACGAATCAAACGAATAACGCGAATAACAACGCTGTGAAGATGCCTACGACACTGTAAGTGAAGCAAAAGTTGTAGGCAACGAGCTTATGGTAGGGGGATTCAAGAGCCTCATCATCACAACGAGTAAATCGCACACCTGTCGCGCGAACCATATCTGGATCGAAATGTTTAAAGGGAAGATGTCCATATGCACCGTCTCCGCAAAGACAGATCCTTTTGATGTAAATGGATGGTGGAAACAAGGACGGCAAGTACGGTGGGTCCTGGCTGAGTATGGGGCATGGGCGTATTACTGGTGGAAGGAAGTTGTGGGGTTTGGGAGAGGATAATGTATGGCGAAATTAAGAGATGTAAAACTTATTTTTGATCCGAGCCTTTTTTGGAATGCAGAGGACATAGATACTCGGCGCCACGCAGATTATATTATAGCGAGGGTCCTCGATTTCGGGGATGAAAAAGATGTAAAGAAATTGAGAGAGATATATTCCGATGCGAACCTAATTGATGTCATAAAGAAAAGGAGAGGCCTTTTACCGATAACCAAACGCTTCTGGTCAGTGTACTTTAATATCCCGATAGAGGAGGAAGGGAATGTTTCAGGAAGCGCTCTCAGACAACGCTCTGGATCTGATTGATAAAGTCGCAGGAAAGGTCGGCAGTTTTTATCTGGCGGGTGGCACAGGGCTTGCGCTTCAATTGGGGCACAGGATATCGGAGGAGCTTGTTCTCTTCTCAGAAGAGATTTTTGATACCAAAGAATTTGAGAAAGCCCTGATCGGATAGGGGGTTGGATTTGATTATCGGCTGTGCGCCGGTTGGCGAGTTTCTATCATTCTTCCTCCCAATCCCTTTCTGACATTTCTGGGCCAATGGTTGGCACTGGCTGGTTGAAAAAGATTATCTGGAAAATCCTCTATTTCCTGT
>JBBSAR010000432.1:0-4019 GCA_038252125.1 Desulfatiglandales bacterium | reverse complement strand
TGAGAAAAAGAAAACGATGATCTTGTCCTGCTCCCACCGGTTCAGCAGATGGCTTGAGGGCGATTATGAACTCGGCAAAAAAAGCCTCGAAAAATATAAACCAGTCCGGCCTTGGCCATTGAGTCACATCTAACGCTATACCCTAAGCTTGTAAAGATTCGAATCGGTTTTTCCCTAAGACGAAGACGCTCTGAGTGTGAACGATGGCTGAGTGGCATGAGAAGGTTGGCCTTGGCAGTAATGCTTTTAGGTCTGGATTTTGGGGCAATAAAGTTGCCCTTGACAACAGGTCCTTTCTATGGTATCTTTATTCAAAATCTTCAGGAGGTTACCATGCTCATTCCAACCAAAATTCAGTTAGATAAGGCGCATTACGACTTTATCAAGCTTGCTTGCAGGGACTTGCATTACAGAAGTTTGAGCGATTATGTACGTCAGGCCGTTGAAAACAAGATGAAAGAAGATCGAAGACAGCTCCGGGCGAAGAAGCGGCAGGCTGCCATGGAGATGATGGGGGCTGAGCCCAATCAAAACGTGTTCGAATCCATAGAAGGAGACGATTTTGAAAGCCGGTGACATCTATTGGGTTAATCTTGACCCCACCATTGGGGACGAAATTAGGAAGAGAAGACCAATAGTTGTGTTGAACGAGGGTCATGACAAGCACCTACGGCTGGCGATCGTTGCCCCGATTACCGGCTTCACCTCCTCCAAACGGGCCAAGAACCCCTTCTTTGTTTCCGTGCAACCGGACGACGTGAATGGCTTACGGAAGAAATCAGCAATTGATTGCTTTCAACTCAGGGCGGTTAGCCATGATCGTTTCATGGAACGGATCGGAACCATTTCGGAAGATGAAATTAACCTTATCAAAAAAGCCATTGCCCTGATTCTCGATATTGATCCCGAACATTGCCAATAAATCTCTCCGCGAAGAAATATCCACTTCGAGACGATCCATTTTGAAACCCTTAAAAGAGCACCATATTGAAGCCCGGTTCAAAGGGCCGCCCGAAAAGATCCAGGAACTCAGCCGATTCGCAAGGACTTTGGGCCTGGATGATAAATCGGATTCCTTGCCGTGGCGGAATCTATTCCCTGATTTCGATGATGAACCTTCCTCCGATGCTCATATGTTCTTGCGATAATGCCTTCTGCAAAATGACAAAATAAGACAAGTCTCTTCTCTTCTATTTTGACATATATCCCCACGATCTGTTATACTTATTGCGATTTTGCGTATAACGCCTTTTCAAAACTGGGGGAAACCAATGGAGTCTTTCGAACTACATAAGGCCAAGGTCTCGGCAAAGGGCTGGGTGGTCATCCCAGCTGTCTTGCGAAAACGTTTTGGGATAAAACCCGGCACTTCCATTGTGTTCAAGGAAGCCGCCGACGGGATTGTTCTTGTTCCGGAGACAACTGATCCAGTTGATGCTTTGTTCGGCAAACTGGCAGGTAAGGTATCGTTGACAGATGCTCTTTTAAAAGAACGAAACAGAGAGATAAAACGTGAAGAAGCCGAGCTACGTACTCGATAGTTTTGCTCTGCTGGCCTATTTCCAGGCGGAGCCGGGAGGCGAAAAGGTCAGAGATCTGCTTAGAGAGGCCTCAGCGGGAAAAGCAACGGCATTTCTGAGCGTTATTAACCTCGGAGAGATCCTTTACATTACAGAACGGAAGCTTGGCCGAAATACAGCCGACAACACGCTGGAGGACATACTTCGATTACCGGTCCAGCTTGCTGACGCAAGTACAGACCGCGTCATTGGCGCTGCACACGTCAAGGCCCGTTATGCGATTTCCTACGCGGACGCATTCGTTGTCGCTCTCGCACAAGAACTCGAAGCTACCATCATCACCGCTGATCCTGAATTTCAAAAAGTGGCATCGCTGGCTGCCATCCTGTGGCTGTAGCTGTTTCAAGATTCAGGTGCTTTTGCCAGATCTGTCTGAAGCGAGAATCTGCCGATTTGCGCATCGAGCGCTGTGGGACCATTTGCGACCCATTTCTGAGAACAACCATGCACAACATGCTGCTTTTATTGGAATATGATGTGAAAGATGGGCATAGGCCCGAAAGCCAGAGTCCATATTTTCCTTGACTTTCTGGTCTGGTCTGGCCAGACTCTCTTTAAGGAGGTGAATGAAATGATTGTAGCTAACATTTCTGACGCAAAGGCTCAATTATCCTCGCTTATTGAGAAAGTTGCGGCCGGACAAGAAGTTATTATCGGAAAGGCGGGACGGCCTGTTGCAAAATTGGTCAAGTACGAGCCAGATGAGAAACCGCGCAGCCCCGGTGCCCTGAGAGGAAAGATCAAGATCGCCGATGATTTTGACGACCTGCCGGAAGATATTGCCGAAGCGTTTGGGATGATCGATCGATGAACCTCTTGCTTGATACGCACGCTCTTTTGTGGTGGCTGGATGATAACCCGACTCTTTCCGAGAAGGCAAGAGCCGCGATCAGTGAAGGGAGGAATCTTGTCTTCATTAGCGCTGTGGTTATATGGGAAATCAGGATCAAGCAAGCGTTGGGAAAACTGGAAATCCCTTCAAATTTCCGAGCCGTATTGGATGTTCAGCCTTTGAGGGCGCTGGACATTACTGCTGAACACGCTCACGCCATAGGAGATCTTCCGGCGTACCACAGAGACCCGTTTGATCGGATGCTCGTGGCCCAAGCAAAAGTAGAAAACCTTTCGCTTGTGACACGAGATACTCATTTAAAAAAATACGGCATCAAGATCCTCATGGCGTGAAGGCCAAATAAATGTCCCTGCCAGACCCATCGGAATCCAGGGACGATGGCGGACCATCCTATGGTTGTAGCTGTTTCAAGAATTGGGTGTTTTTCCCAACTCTACCCGAAGCGAATACCTGGCAATCTTCTGTTGAACGCTGAGAGATTATTTACGACCCATTTGTGCTGAGCGCACGCAAAGATATTGAAATTATGCAACTTATGCACGGCATGCAATTCAGGGGGTTAAATAGGGATGGATGAATACTTGCTGCAATTTCAATTTGTTATGCTTGCCTTATTTTATTTAAATTGCTTCTTTGGGAGCAGGATGTCGGAGCCCCAAATCCGGCATTTTTTTGATTTGTGATCTCACATTATTCTGGCCAATTCCTACACACTTTTCCACATGTTTTTGAACTGCAGATGGCAGAACGCCCTTGACGTATCGTACAGTTTATGCTATATATAGGCCTCAATAATTAATTATGGGTCATATATGCCACAAAAAAATTCTACAAAAAGTAGTCTCCCACCGGAGATGGCGGACATTATTTCCCGATTGGGGGAACGAATTCGAATCGCCAGGAAACGGAGGGGAATCACCATGGAAGAGATGGCTTCGCGCATGTTCGTCAATCGAAAAACCCTTGCCAGGCTCGAAAAGGGGGATTCAGGGATTTCGCTTGCTGTTTTTGTTTCAGCGCTGTGGGTGCTGGGTCTGGATAAGGACATCAGGGATGTTGCCCTGCCTGAACGGGACCAGGTGGGCATTTTCCATGAACGCAAGCGGCTGCCGGAACGCGTCAGGGCATTGAAAAATGCCAGGAACTTGGATTTCTAAACATGGACGAGAGAGAGGTTACGGTTTTTATCTATCTGCCGGGGGAAACAGTCGCTGTTCCTGCCGGAATTTTCACCCACCATGGAGACGTCGGTATTGGCGCTTTCGCTTACGGCCAAAGGTATGTTGAACGTCCCAACGCGCTCCCCGTGGACCCCATTGGCCTGCCTTTGGGAGTTACCCCCCGGGAGGTGACCGCCACTGGCGCGGCAGCCTGGACAGGAGGACTGGCAGAGGACCTCGATCACGGCTTGGAACTGAGTGGAGTCCGCCGGCGAGGGGACTCGTTCGGCCATGCGTGCAGCCAGGGATTCGAAGCCGATCAGGGATTCCCGTGGCTCGAGCGCCGGCAGCTGCACCACACCGTTCTCTCGGGCGAAGCAGCGGCAGCAATCGAGTCCGCAAAGGCGAAGCGGCGTAGCCTGCTTG
>JBBSAR010000431.1:0-4028 GCA_038252125.1 Desulfatiglandales bacterium | reverse complement strand
TTTGGAATCGAAACGCCCCGAATCTAAAGCTGAAAGAGTTGTTCGATTCTTTGGGCCAGCATGATGTCCCCGGTGGCTTTGAGCTGACCGGTCATAAATGCCTGCATGCCGTTAACTTCTTTGTTGACCATCCCGACCCATGTTTCCGCGGACATATTGAGGGTAACCGTCGGAGCTTCATGGTTGCCTTCATGTACCTGGCAGGCGCCGTC
The DNA here is from genome assembly GCA_038252125.1 of Desulfatiglandales bacterium. GTDB lineage: Bacteria > Desulfobacterota > DSM-4660 > Desulfatiglandales > Desulfatiglandaceae > DUZB01. Next base: position 3,816 of record JBBSAR010000431.1, on the reverse strand, counting down.
CTTCACGACTACATTCCAATTCCCTCCTCCTTCCCCGGTGATTTCAAATTGAAAAACCGCATCCAGCCCCTGAGCGGCGGCAGCATTAAAAGCATCGGGCATCTTTGCAAAAACATCGTTCACTTGGGTATACGCCATTTTTTTCCTCCATGTTTTTCTTAACTTTGCTGTGATCCTTTCACCGTCCTCAACCAATGTGAAATTGGAGAACTCTTGTTCATCAATTCCAGAATTTTGTTCTATTATAATCTTTGTATTTTTGAAAGTCCATCAATTCCGTTACAGCGCAGCAATTCGATTGTTGGCATGTCTCCAGCCGTAAATGGAGAAAAAGAAATTGAAAACACGGTTTTTGTTCTAAAATATTTTTTTCACAAGTACCCAAAAAAGTTTTGACAAGGGCATTTTTTTTATGTAAAAGGCCATAGTTTTAGGATTACATAGAACGGATCATCTTATAATCAGGAAAGGACACGCTCGACATGCTGAATATTGATGGCACTCTCTTCGTTCAAATCGTAAATTTTCTTGTCCTGCTTTTCTTAATGAACATCATTCTTTACAAGCCGATCCGGGGAATTATCGCCAAGAGAGACGAGGAGATGAACTCCCGGCGGAACAGTGTTGCGGAGTACCGCGATAAGGCTGAAAAGGACCAAAAGGGCATCGAACAAGGTCTCATTGCCGCAAGGAAAGAAGGCTTTCTGGAGAAGGAGTCTTTTAAGTCCCAGGGGCTTGAAGAGGAAAAGGGAATATTGCGAGAGGCGGGTAATTCGGTAGAACAAAAGCTGGATGCGGCAAAAAAGGATCTTGAATCCAAGCTTGTTGATGTGCGTAAAACCCTTGAAGGGGATATCCAGATGTTTTCGAGTGAACTGGCTGAAAAGATATTGGGGAGGAGCGTTCAATGATCTGTTTTGACAACAGGAAGGTGAGAACCGCAGTGAGCGTGGGGCTCACCCTTTTAATCATGCTGGCCTTCTGTGGGATTGCACTTGCCAGCGGGGGTGGGGAAGGCGGTCAGCATGATTCCGGCGCCCAGATGACAAATCTGATGTATCGATTGTTGAACTTTGCCCTGCTGGTTATCATTCTTGTGGTGATTCTTAAAAAGGTCAAGATTGGTGAATTCTTTGCCAGACGCAGAGAGGAGATCAGTGAAAAGCTCGAAACTCTCCAAAAAGAAAAAGATGAGGCCGAAAAGCGCTGCCAGAGTCTTGAAAAAAAGCTGAAGGAATTCGAAATCGAACGGAAAGAGATTCTTGAGCAATTCAAAGCCGAGGGCGTCAAAGAAAAAGAAAAGATCATTGCCGAAGCAAGAGAAAGGGCGGTACAGATCTTGACGCAGGCGGATCTTACCATAGAAAGGGAAATTCAAGGCGCCAAAGATATCCTCAGGAAGGAAATGGTAGATCTGGCGGCGGGAAAAGCAAGGGACATCATTGCCAAAGGAATGACGGATAGGGATCAGGATTACCTGGTGGATGAATTCATTGAAAGTGTGAGGAAATTACATTGATAAGCTCAAAACTTTCCAGAAGATATGCCAAAGCCCTGTTCAGTTTGGGACAGGAAGACGGGGATTTTTTACAGTACGGACAAGAGATACAGCAATTCGTCGACTTCTGCTACGCTAACAAAGAGTTCTTCGGTGTCGTTGCCAACCAGATCTTTTCCGTTACGGAACGAAAAAATGTTCTGAATGCTATTCTGCGCAAAAGCGCCTTTTCCGAGCTGGTACAAAATTTTTTGAGACTTGTCTTGGAAAAGAACCGGATCGGAGCTATTGCTCAAATATCAGACTACTATTCAAAGCTGACGGATGAATCCTTGAATATTACCCGCGCTGAAATCATTACGGCGAGACCACTCAAAAGCGACGCTGCTTCTAAACTGGCGGAAACCCTTAAAAATCTCACCTCGAAAGAGGTGAAAACCGTTGTGAAACAGGATGGGTCTCTCATTGGAGGACTTATCGTGAAAATAGGGGATTTGGTATTGGACGGAAGTGTCAGGGCACAGCTGGAAGGGCTAAAAGAATCATTAAAAAGGGGTGAATATAAATAATGGAGATCAGAGCAGAAGAAATAAGTCAGATAATCCGGGGCCAGATTAAAGACTACGAAAAGAAGGTCGAAGTAAGTGAGACCGGAACCGTTCTTTCCGTAGGTGACGGTATTGCTCGTGTCTATGGAATTGAAAAGGCCATGGCCATGGAAATGGTTGAGTTTCCTGGTGGCATCTTTGGTCTTTGTCTCAATCTGGAAGAAGATAACGTGGGCGTCGCCATTATGGGGGAGGACTATAAGATCAAAGAAGGCGATACGGTTAAAAGGACGGGCCGGATTGCACAGATCCCCGTTGGGGAAGCGGTCCTGGGCCGGGTTATCGATGCCGTGGGAAAACCCCTTGACGGCAAAGGGCCTATCGAAGCGACGGAGTTCAGACGCCTTGAGATGACCGCCCCCGGTGTTATTGATCGCCAGTCGGTTCACGAGCCCATGTATACGGGTATCAAGGCCATTGACGCCATGACTCCCATTGGCAGGGGCCAGCGTGAACTCATCATCGGCGACAGACAGATCGGTAAGACGGCTATCTGTGTGGATGCCATCATAAACCAGAAGGATACGGATGTTTACTGCATCTATGTGGCCACCGGACAGAAAAAATCCACGGTTGCCCAGGTGGTGGATATCCTGGCTAAACATGGCGCCATGGAGTACACAACGGTTGTGGCGGCGTGCGCGAGCGACCCTGCAACGCAACAGTTTATTTCTCCGTATGCCGGTTGTGCCATAGGCGAATATTACCGGGATCAGGGAAAACATGCTTTGATTATTTATGATGACCTTTCAAAACAGGCCACGGCATATCGGCAGGTATCCCTTCTCTTGAGACGTCCGCCCGGTCGTGAGGCCTTCCCCGGGGATATTTTTTATAATCACTCGCGCCTGCTGGAGCGGGCCGCCAAGGTGAACGATAAGCTTGGGGCCGGTTCCTTGACTGCTCTCCCCATCATCGAGACACAGGCAGGCGACGTTTCCGCTTATATCCCCACAAACGTTATTTCCATTACAGACGGGCAAGTCTATCTTGAACCCAACTTGTTCTTTTCCGGCGTTCGCCCCGCCATCAACGTAGGACTTTCCGTTTCCAGAGTCGGTGGCGCCGCGCAGACAAAGGCCATGCGGAAGGTTGCCGGATCACTGAAGCTGGATATGGCGCAGTTCCGGGAGTTGGAGGCATTCGCTCAGTTTGGAAGCGATCTGGACAAGGCGACCTTGCAGCAACTCAACAGGGGCCGGCGGCTGGTGGAAGTCTTGAAACAACCACAATTCCATCCTATCCCGGCTGAAAAGGAAGTTGCCATACTGTTTGCCGGGGCGAACGGATACCTGGACAAGTGGCCGGAAGATGCCGTTGCGGAATATGAAAAGCAGATGCTGGAATTCATCGGCAGCAAGCATGGCGGGGTCTTGGCGGATATCAAAGAGAAAGGCGATATTTCCGAGGAGACGAATGGAAAATTGAAAAAGGCGCTGGATGAGTTTGCGGCTATTTTTCAGCCGGCATCCTGATTCGACATCCGAATTGGTTGAATGGCCGGAACCGGCGGATTTTGGCGTGCTGAAAAAATACTTCTGGGTCCATGTTTAATGAAAGTTTGTTCATCTGAGTTAACATTCCGGATTATCAGATGTAATAAAATAAACTTGAGAGACAAAGAGAGAAAGGCCACATGGCAACCTTAAATGATATTCAAAGAAAGATTAGCGCGGTAAAGAAGACGCGTCAGATAACCAAAGCCATGAA
>JBBSAR010000430.1:0-4034 GCA_038252125.1 Desulfatiglandales bacterium | reverse complement strand
AGCACAAACAATTCTTCAACTCCTGAAAAAAATCCGATGAAAATACTTTGAGCTTTCTGCCTTGAGCTCTCAGCCATAAATCCTCATCCGACCACAATTTTTGGTGAAAACCTGATCAGCGATGGCTTGGAAAGGATGCGAAGGCACAATCTGGCGGCCCTCCCGGTAGTCGATGAAAAGGGGTTGCTGAGGTTGCCGATCTCCCACCACCACCTCCCGCGTCCGGCATGATCGAACTGCCGGGTGTGATGTCGAGAAAAAAGCAGTTGGTTCCCCCCCTTGCGGCGGCTTTTACTTCCGTATGAAGGAAAGTCCCCCGTCGGAATTGTCTGGTGATCATCCCTTGCCATATCTGTTTTGCTTTTCTTCATGGTTTTCAAATTGGAGGAGTTGGCGGCGAAGGCGATTTTCTTCGGTCACATCCTTGCTGATCCCCACAGTACCCAAAAGATATCCCTCGCTGTCCCGCAATTCAGAGAGTGAAAGGCTGACTTCCACTTCATGGCCGTCTCTTGCCGTCAAAGTGGCGGGATAGTTGCTGACGGAGCCCTTTCTTTTTACTTCCTCCATCAGCTTTCGCCTCTCTTCCGGGTCCTTCCAGAGGCTTTCAATGTTTACGCCGATGACCTCATCCCTTCGATATCCCAGCATGTTCTCGGCCGCTGGATTAAACGTTACCGTCCGGCCTTCAAGATCCGTGGTAACAATCATATCTGAAGAATTGGCCAGGATGTTTTCCATGTATTCTTTGTGCTGACGGATTTCATCCAGCAACACGACGCTTTCCGTCATATCCCGGGATACCGTGGCAAAAGAAACCATTTGCCCGGAATCGTTCAAGATAGGGAATCGCAGCGTATGGTAGTGGCGAACCTTTTCGTTTACACACATGCGCTCATAGAAGAACATGGTCCTCCCAAGAGAACGCGCTTGATTGTCATGCTCCGTAATCGCGCGGGCAACCGATTCGGGGAACAGTTCATGATCATTTTTCCCTATGATCTTATCGCGATTCATTTCCATGAGATCGGATGCCGCGGGATTCAGGTATAGATAGCGGCCTTTAAGATCCTTCATGCAGATTACGTCTCTGGCCGATTCCAGGAACAGGTGCAATTTGTGTTGCGAATCCCGGATGAGATCCCACAGGATTTTTGCGCCCTGAGGATCCATAAAACCCACATTGTCAGGCTTGGTCCGGATTACCCGCTCGCAGACCTCTCTGGAACTTGTAAAGGCAATTAGGAGGGTAAGCCCCGGAAGGGGATACAGTTCCGTAAAATCAGAGGTGGTAAAGAGCCCCATTTCTCGGGCAAAGGCGATTTCCGATGATTCCGGGTCGGGGTCAGCCACCCCGATGATCTCCATATTCAGCTGCTGCAACCCGTTGGTTTTCGCAAAAGAAAGAAGTGCATTACAGTCTTTTCCTCCGCCGATAACGGCTAACTTGGATGGTCCCTGAGATAGTATTTCTTTTCCCGTGTTCTTTTCCATGAGGTTTCCTTCGTTTACTCTCCGGGTTGAATTCCAAACGGGTCCTCCCATAGACTTACACCCCTTCAGTCTGCGGATCACATTCGTTTATGATTTGTAAATATAACCCAAGCTGTCACATTCTAACGGATTGCAAATCGAAATGCAAATACCCTGTGCACTCTGTTCAAATTTCCTTAGAAATTGAACGAACCGGAATATTACGGCCGTGACTCTTTTATTATCATCCCAATTCAAGAGTTGATGGCTCAAATGCCAATTAGAGCTAAACTGGGAGATGTATACTTCACAAATTGTTCGGAATATCAAACGGATGTTTAATGTAATTGTGGAGCCTGGAATTTTACCAGGATCGATCAACAAAACTTGATTTTAGGTCACGATGGAAGGGAAAACTGCCAGATAAGTTCTTGAAAATATCCGGGTTGAATGGCGGTTGAATTCCAGAAACTTCCTATACTGGCGTGGAAGTAACGACCAGTGCTCTGATAATGCGCAAGCGATTATATATTTCCACTCTCGCGTTTAAAGACGAACTCCCGTCCGGCGGCAGCGGTTCATGGCGGGAGGGCTGAACTGCGCCCTTTCCCGCCATGAAACCAGGCCGCAGGCCATTACACCCCCCAGAGGGTAAAAGGGTAAAAGAGCCAAGCGCTACTAAGGCTGCCTCAAGAGGCGGAACCCGATGTAGTTGCTACGATAGTCGGGATTGTCGTAGTCGCGATCTGCCGACCGGCAGTACCCGGCGTAGTAGCCCCAGTCGCCGCCCCGTGCCACCCGGGCCGAGTCCGATGATGGGCCTGTGGGATTGGTCGCGGCACCGGAGGGATAACTGCCATACCAATCCTGGCACCATTCCCATACATTCCCCGACATGTCGTACAATCCCCAGGCGTTGGGGGTCTTCTGGGCGACCGGATGCGTCTTGCCGCCGGCGTTATAACAATACCATCCGATGACACTCATGTTGGGGTCATAGCCACAATCGGTTACCGTTATCCCCCCATTGTAAAAGGCCGTGGCGCTCCCGGCTCTCACCGAATACTCCCGCTGGGCCTCCGTGGGCAGACTGTAGGTCCCTTCCCCAAGCATGTTAATCTTTACAATGAATTCCTGCACATCATTCCACGAAACAGTCTCTACTGGACACGTAGGGCAACCGTCGAAGTACGAAGGGTTGCTCCCCATAACTGCCTCCCACTGGGCCTGGGTTACTTCGGTCTGCTGCAGGTAAAAGGGCTCGGTCAGCGTCACCTGGTGTTGCGTCTCATCGCTGCCCCTTCCCAATTCATTTGAAGGAGACCCCATGGTGAACGTCCCTGCGGAAAGGAGATTAAATTCCTGTCCCAAACTGTTCTTGAAGGTGCAAAGGGGAGTCCTAACATCCTGTATATTGGAATACCCACTACTTTTGACATTGTCATACGCTTGGACAGCAACGTAAAAAGCAGCACCACACCAAAGAGTGACCGAAATTGAAGTTTGGGTTCCCATTGGAATATCCCCGATCTCGGTATATGGGGGAAGGCTGTAATATAGAGTATATCCGGTCGCACCAGTTGCCTCGCTCCATGAGAGAGTTGCCTGGGTTCCATTAATAGCTACCGTTAACCTCGGTGTCGCAAGAGCAGTCTCAGAGACTACAGAGTCAAAAACTGAGGAATTCTCGGCCAGAGCGACCCCACCAACCAAGAAAGCTGCCAGTAAAACACTCAGAGTAATTACGAGTTTTATCGCCTTCATTTCTTCCTTCTTCCAAAATAGTTACATGTAGTTGGACAAGTTTTCGCTCATCCGCTCGCAGGAAAGACGTTCGTGCATAAATCTTTGGACCTGAATAGCCTTCATTTATGCAAGACTACAAAATCAAAGGTGGCGAAGGGTTAAAATATTCTCCACTCATACACATAAACAGCTTTAAACCCGGCACCCATATTTACTGTAATGGTTTTTTCTTCATTGTTTTTATTGCCTTTCTCGATCGGCTTTCCCGTTACAATTTCATATTGAAAATCAGATTTGAAATAATTTTCCCCTTTTTGATTCAGCAAATACAGTCCATATATTCCTTGATTAAAGCTCACTGACTGTGGATCAGGTTTCCATGACTTTGAGGTGATGGTGTTTAATCCATAGTTCATTCTTATTTTCTCTCCCGGCAATAATATTTTCTGAGGATCAGTCCATTTGACCCTATAAGTAACTCCTGCCAGCAGTTTTCCGGTTTTTTGATCCCAGCGATTCTTTGATATTTCAATGCTTCCTTTTTCGCCTATGAATTTGCTCACATCATTGAATTTGTCGATTTTTCCCGCTACATGGTTCTCAACATTTGACGTTCCATCCGTAAAAGTATAGTCTTTATAATACCAAGCACTAACTTTTTCATTTGCCGGCAGGCTGTCGGCTTGTTTGGTGGCATTTTCAGCCACCATTAAGCTTTCGTCCCATAGATACACATAAACAGCTTTAAACCCGGCACCCATATTTACTGTAATGGTTTTTTCTTCATTGTTTTTATTGCCTTTCTCGATCGGCTT
>JBBSAR010000429.1:0-4039 GCA_038252125.1 Desulfatiglandales bacterium | reverse complement strand
TGCAAACTGCTTTAAATCATCCTCGTCTACATCGTACCGCTCTTTTAACTCAGCCATATCCATCTTAAAGAGGAGCCAGCCCACCGGCTCTCCCCATTTGTTTCTCAATTCAAAGGCCATCTCCGTTTCTTTTATTCCCATGGGGTTGCCCTTTGCCGGCCGATACAGGGTCAATACGGCATAGGGTCCGCCCCCGCTTTTGTTGAAATTGATTCCGCTGTAGCTGGCGCCGACGCCCACATCCGACAGCGATGCAGAATTCATGGAAACCGCTTCGAAAACCTTCTTGTCTCCGTCGAGCAGAATGATCTCTTTAAAGGGCAAATGCATCCCTTTGCGCCTGTCCGCAAAATCAGAAAGAATTTTCTGAATGCTCTTTCTATCTTTTCTTTCCATCGGGGCAATGAGCGTGGATTGCAAAGTAAGGTAATCGACCGCCATCTTGTCTCTCAGCGCCACTTTTTGGGCATCCAGCGCCCTGTACCCCTTGGAAAGATAGGGGTATCCCCAGAACAGGCCCAAAGAGAGAATTCCCACGACAATGATCAAGGGAATAAACCATGTTTTAATGCGGCGATACCTCTTTTCCATCGCATACACATGGGTGACATCCCGACCAAGAGAAAAAATTCCCTGAAAGTTCTGTTGGGCGTCATATAAGACCGTTGTACTGGTGGAAACCCGGCGCAGGCCTTTTTCGGGATGTTTAACACCCAGGACTTTTTCCGTCACCGACGATTTTGAAATGACATCTTCGATAAATTCGTTATACTCGGAAGGGTCTTCATAGATTTCCTCTGAAGGCCGCAGATACATGGCATCTGCTTCCCTTCCATAAAGCTTTTCCGCGGCCTTGTTCCAGGAAAGGATTTTTCCTTCTCGATCTGAAATCATTACCGCGTCGGGCAATTGATCGCAGATCTCCTTCATGCCAAATACAATCTGGGTTGTCTCCTTCAGACGTTGGGCAAGAAACCGGGCGAAAATCTTCACCACTTCCGGAAATTCATTGAGAAAGCTGGGGATCTCATCCTTGGGGATGCGTATGGTCCTTACCGGGCCTGCGGCTTTCAGGGTAGCGGTACGCTTCTCTCCAAGGAGAAATGACATCTCTCCGAATACCGAACCTTTTTCGCTGATCTCCGTGATCTTCCGTCGCCCCTTTGTTACATCCAGCTTTCCGGACAGGAGGATATAGAGGTCCTGGGAGTCATCGCCTTCCAAAAAAAGGACTTGCCCTTCGTCGTATTCGACCAGATATTTTTTCAGGTTTGGATTATTTAAGATATATTCCAGCATGCCTTATACTCGAAATTGGGGCTGATTATGCCGTCCACAGCGGGAAATAGACCAAGAAGGTGGTCATGTCCCCTGTACGCTTGATTTCCATCTTTCCCTTCAACAGTCGCATGATCCGGTTTGTAATATACAGGCCCCGCCCCTCTCCTTCTCCTTCCAGAATTTTCAAGCGATCTTCCTCGGAAATAAATCCCGTGTTACTGATCTCCGCACATGCCCATTTCCCCTGTTCATAGGTACTTATTGATAGAACGCCTCCCAGAAGCGGTATGGCCTTTGTTGCATTATTCAGGAGATTATCAAAAACCCTTTCCAATTGTACGGGGTGACACTTCACCTTCAGTTCATCATGAAAGGGGCCTTCCTTCAATTCAATATTCTGGCGCAATTCTTCTTTGATGGCCTCCCTGTTGATGACGAAACGCCTCCTTAAAACCTCCGTGAAATTTACGGCCTGTTTCTCTCCCACATAATAAAGGCTCATGGCCAGTTCCTGCAAACGGCTGGTTTCCTCCGCAATGATATCCGAATACCAGTTGATCTGTTCTCTTGAACCTTCCAAGTCCCCTTTTTTGATCAGTTCCTTCAGACGCCTTGCAAATCCCGCGGTCGCAATGGCCGGATTTTTGAAATCATGGAGGGCATCATCCAGCCGCTCCATTTTCTGAGCCTTCATAAGCTCCCTGCCAAGAAAAAGGAGGAGACTGATTTCATCGTCTCGGTATCCCTGCTTCTGCTCCAGTGCATCAAAGGTCATGAAATGGGTGATATCCCCATCCACGCTGAGGGGGATATACAATATGGAATTGATATGCTTCTGCTCCGCCATCTTTTTCAGGTTGGCCGAAATCAGCTCGCTCTTCTGGGGATCGACCACCAGAATATAGAGTGGCGTAACCAGTTCATATTTAGATTCTCCCGAATAATTTCTTTGGTTGAGAAGCAGCTCAAAAGCGGGTTCGCTATCAACGGAAAAGCTCTTTCCAATACTGTGATACCCCTCCCGATCGGGGAACCCGCTTTCCAGAAGAACGCTCTCCATATCCCTTTTCACCGAGAAAAGGGCACAGCTTTGAAGGTCAACCAGTTCGGCAAGTTCGGGGACCACACTGTTGAAGATCTCTTTCATTTTGATCCCGCCGCGCGATTCCAACTTATTGAAGATCTGCCGTACGATGGCCTCCCGTTTTTCATTGGATCTGTTGAGGTAAAGGATTTTTTTTCTGGCCATGACAAAACTGAGTCTCTTAGCCATGACCAGAGCCAATTTAACTTCTATGGGACTGAAATCCCGGCCTCCTTCCGTAAAGTATATCTGAATGACGCCGGCAGCATCCCTTTCCCTCGGGAAAAACCGCGGGATCTCCAAGGGAATGGCCATCAGAGAGCCCACGCCTCTCCCGTTGACCACCCGCTTATTTCTGTACAGGTCTTCTTTCAGGAGATCAGGCGCTAGAAAAGGTTCCCCACTCTTGGCTACCTTCCCTGCAATGGTTCCCCGCAACGGGACATCCGTTTCTCTCTTTTCTTCTTCGGAGGGGTAGGATCCGTAAGAAATCATTTTATCCGCTTGAGGATCATAAATTCGCACTGAAGCACTGTGCGCGCCCAAAAAGGACACCATATGCCTTGCGGCTATTTCAAGGATCTCCTTCTCGGAAAGGTCGGGATCGATATTGATAATGGCATCAATCTGACTCGTGAGACGATCCAAAAATTCCGCCAACATCCTTTCTTCGATCCATTTGGCGAGAAGCGGCCAGAAACCTTCATCGACAGAGAATCCTTCCGCCTTCGCCTCAACCCTAATTCCTTCCAGCAAGGTGTCTAAATCAAATAACATGTCGCTTATGTCCTATTTAATTGGAGGATAAAGGTTTTTCTCTTTCTTTAAGTACGGTCTTATACCGTATTTTCGTATTAAAAACACCCGCTTTTTTTATCCAACACTTGACGTGCCGCCATTGATAATTTAAATTGGGTACAATAAATATTTTAAGGAGAATTTATGACATCAAAAATCGACCACAAAGAGGATATTGACAGACCGGTTGCCGTGATCGACACAAATCTGGGAACTTTTGAGGCAGAGCTTTATGCAAAGGAATGTCCCGAGACCGTTTGGAACTTTATCAATCTGGCCGAAGGAAGGCAAGACACGGAAAAAGGAGGAAATTTCTACGACGGTCTTACGTTTCACAGGGTCATTGGTGGATTTGTCATACAGGGTGGCTGTCCTGTTGGAAATGGAACCGGGGGACCGGGATACCGTTTCAAAGACGAATTCAATCCGAATCTTCGTCACAACAGCGAAGGGATTTTTTCCATGGCCAATGCCGGTCCCGGAACCAATGGAAGCCAGTTTTTCGTAACGCTCAGTGCAACACCCCATTTAGATGATCGACATACCGTCTTTGGAAAAGTGATTAAAGGAATGGACGTGGTAAGGAAGATAGGCGCCGTGAAAACAGGCGCCATGGACAAGCCCGTTGAACCGGTCGTCATGAACAAGGTGGCTATTCGAAGGTGATTTCATACCACACAATAAGTGATTGAACACGTTATCAAACTTTCGAGACCTGTACCATGGAAATCTGCAAAAGACTCGACACGGAAAGAATATTTCTCGACGTTCCTCTTCCCGACAAAGATGCGGTTCTTCGTTTTGCGGCCGAAGCTTTCGTCGTGGGCGACATTGTTGCTGACGCGGACGCGCTCTATGACGGATTGATAGAACGGG
>JBBSAR010000428.1:0-4046 GCA_038252125.1 Desulfatiglandales bacterium | reverse complement strand
GGCAACGGGGAGCATGCCGGCTGCCACGGCGAAAGCCGTCATCAGTACCGGTCGCGTACGGATGCGAATGCTTTCAAGCATGGCTTCTTTTGGGCTCTGTCCATCCGCCATCTTTTCCCGGGCAAAATGGATCAGCAAAATGGCGTTGTTCACGATGATGCCCGAGAGCAGAATAAACCCCATCATGGCGGGCATGGACACATGATAATTGAGCAGGAGCAGGGTCCAGGAGGCGCCGATAAGGGTGAGGGGAATGGAGAGCACAATCATGAGTGCCACCTTGACACTGTCAAAGAGGGCCACCAGGGTGAAAAAGGTCAACACCACGGCAAACCCGATGGCGAAAGCCATTCTCCCCGCCGAGCTTTTAAACTGCTTTATATCTCCGGTCTGTTCCATGGTCACCGACGGGGGCAATTTATAATCCTTAAAAGCGGTTTCGAAATCGGCCATCATATGGCTGATGGCGGCTTTTTCACGGGAACCGTAAACGTTCAGGGTGTAGTTCAATCCTTCCCGGGTAATCATGCCGGGCTCTGTTTCACTGCTGACGGAGGCCAGGGCCTCAACGGGAATCTTTCCTTTCGGGGTGTCCAGCAGCATGGTTTGAATCACCTTCAGGGAGTTGCGGTTCATTTCGGGGACCCAAACCCGAACGCCGAAATCAACACTGTTATTAAGGGGAAATGAGGCAACCCGGCTCCCGCGCAAAACGGCCTGGATCTGGCGTGAAATATCCGCGCTGTTCAATCCGTAAAATGCGGCCCGTTCCGGATCGATATCCAGATTATAGACGGTTTTGTCATTGGACCAGGTTCGGGAAACGGAAACCAGTCCCGGCGTTTTGTACATGGCTTTTTCCACCATGTTTCCAGCCGTTTCAAGGTCTTTAAAGTTCGGACCGGACAGCATCACATCCATATTGGCGCGAATGCTGGACAGGGCCGTGGCCCCGTAATCCACCACTTCGAGCCTTTTGAGATTCTCTATTCGGGCCATCAGGGGCCGCAGATGCCGCTCGATTTCCCATACGGATTCCTTCAGGCTGTAGCGGTACACATAGGTTGCGGTGATGACCATGTGATCGATGCCGCTGCCGCTGCCGATGCTGAGGACGCCGGGTTCACTCCCGATGGCGGATGAAAGGCGCAGCAGGTTTCCACTTTGTTTGAGGATCTTATCCGCCTCGGCTACCATGCGCTGACTTTTGACAATGGGAAGGTTGGGATCGGCCACCATATTCACCTTGATCCCTCCGGTGTCCATGGGGGGCATCAACTCCTGGCCCACAAGGGGCATGACCATGCGCATGCTGATGACAAAGAGGGCAACCAGGACAATGAAATAGGCGATGGAAACCATTTTTTTATCCAACGCAAGGGTCACCGCGGCGCTGAAAAAGGCCTGGATGCCGTTATTGATACGGCCGGTGATACGTTGAAAAAAATCCTCCAGTCGAAGAATGAAAGGTTGATCAACGGCCAGAATTTTGAGCGACAACAAGGGTACCGCCGTGATGGAGATGACGTAGGATGCCGCCAGCGCCAGCAGCAGGGTAGCTGCCAGGGGCCGGAAGACGGTCTGGGGGTAACCCCCTACAAAGAGGATGGGGGCCAGCGCTATCATGGTGGTCATGGTGCCGGATAGATCCGCGAACATGATCTCCCGCGTACCGGTCAGAACCGCCTTGTCAATGGGTCCCTGCCGGGTTTGATAATGCCGTTCAATATTTTCCATGACCACCACAGCATCATCCAGGAGCAGGCCGAGGGCCAGGACAATGCCGGTCAAGGTGACCACATTGAACTCGATTCCCACCATCCACATAAGAGCAATGGTAGCGGCATAGACCAGAGGGATGGTCAACAGCACCACCAAAACCTGCCTGAAACTGGCCAGAAAGAAAAAGACCACCAGGGTGCTCATGATGATGGCATCCCTCAAAGATTCAAACATGTTTTCCATGCTCTGAACAATGAGTTCCTTCTGGGTGTCCGTGATTTCAAAATTCAGATCCGCGTATCTTTCCCTCATATGATCAAGTTTTGCTTCCACGCCGGCGACGGTCCTGATTACATCCGCGTCGCGACCGCGCTGGATAGACATGGCAATGGCTGCTTTTCCATTGCCGTAATAGGCGGCGGTATTCTCATAGTACCCGAAATAAACGCGGCCGACATCGCCCAAGGACACATCGGGGGTGAGGCGAAGAGACTTAAGTCCTGAAACGGTCTCTTCTTTTCCCGGGGATTTCAAAAGGTAACGGTTATTTTCGCTGGTGATAAAACCGATGGCGTAATCCTTGTCGTTTTGTTTCAGCACCCCCAGTACCGTTCCAAGATCCAGGCCATATTGGTCAAGGACTTTCTTGTCTATGATGATCTGCACTTCCTTTTGATAACCGCCGAAGATGTCCACATTGGCCACGCCCGGGATTTTGATCAATTCATGCTTCAGTTCATTTTCCGCAAGCTCTCGAATGTCGGCCAGGGGAATGGTTTTGCTGCTGATGCCGATCACCAGTATGGGGGCTGTGGCCGCCGATATCTTGTGGAGCTGAGGCGCCATGATATCATCGGGAAGAATGGAGCGGATTTTGTTGATGGCGTTTTCCACATCCGCGGCCGCCATATCCAGGTTCTTCGCATATTCAAATTCCGCACGAATCACCGATACTTCATCAATGGTGGTAGAATAAACCCTGCGGATTTTGTCGAGGGTGTACAGTTCCTCCTCCACCGGAACGGCAATATTGGCGGCAATGGTTTTGGCCGAACCGCCGGGTTGCACCATAACAACGGCAATTTCAGGATAATTGGATTCGGGGAAGAGATTTCGATCCACATTTTTGTAGCCTACGATTCCAAGAAATACGGACAGGACCAGAAGCGAGTAGATGAAATAGGGGCGCTGTAACAGCCTTTCGATCCAGGATTTATTCACGCTCATCTCCCTGGATAATTGGTACAGGTCCATAAGTGGACAACAGGCTCAGCTTCGCCTCCGGGCCGACGGCCACCGGAGATGAAGGGCAGGGATCAATAAGGGCAAGGGTCTCGTTTTGCCCCGGGATTCTGACGGGAAAAGGGGTGAACCGGCCGTTTTCATACACCATGACCTGTGCCCCTTCTTTTTGATGAAGGAGTGCGTTTAAGGGCACAGCGCAGCCTTTTCCGGCAAAGACCAGCACCTCTATGGTGAGGTAGCTGCCGTTTGGTCGGTCAAGGGGCTGATCCAGAGCAACCTCCGCCACGAAAAGACCGTTTGCTGCATCACTGTACCGTTTCAAAACCGTTCCAATTTTTTTTCTCCCGAGGAAAACCACCTGGCCCGGGGATATGGGCGGAGCATCCGGCACATAACTGAAAGTGAGTTTCTGATGGAGCGAATGGAGCGTCAAAAGGGGTTGGCCGGGTGTGGCCAGGTTCCCCTTCCGCAAAAGAATGGCCGCGATGATGCCGTCAAAGGGCGCACGGATGTTTAAGTAATCCAACTGGATGTGCTGGGCTGTTATTTTCTGACGGGTCGCTTCCACGGCCGCCTGTTTTGCGGCGCAGGATACCAGTGAGGCTTCCAGTTTTTCCCGGGCCAGCCCCCCCACTTTAAATATGGCTTCGTTGCGGGCATGGAGCGCTTGCGTATATTGCAAATCCGATTCCTGGGATTTCAAGGTTTCTTCAAGGGACTTTATAGCGGATAGGGTTTCCCGATCATCCACTTGAACCAGCAGATCTCCTTTCTTGACCGGTTGGTTTTCGGTCACCCGAACAGCTGTGATCAGACCGCTCACCCTTGAGGCAATCGTTGCGATGTCGATTGATGTCAATTGCGCCAAAAACGGTTTTGTCTGCCTCAGGGCCGATTCTTTGGGCGACACAATCTTTACGGAAACAGCCATGGGGATCGGAACGGGTGCATCCTCGACTTCCTGCATCCGCTTTTTGAGCAGAATGCCCGAGCCCGTGACAAGCCCCGCCACCAGCAATATAAAAATAAGCTTCTTCATTTATTCTTTCCGTCCTCCAGCAGATAATCCAGGTAGAATT
>JBBSAR010000427.1:0-4050 GCA_038252125.1 Desulfatiglandales bacterium | reverse complement strand
AAGACCCAAGACTGACATATTTCTTCCTTCATTGGAACTCTCACTTTTTGGGGTTACCCTAATTTCGCGTTAACTTATTTATAATGTACGTCTAATTACCTCTTTTAAGTAAAAGATATCAAGTTCTATCGGGCGCCCACCCTTCCCGGATATAAGATGTGGCGGCAGGGGATGGGAGTTGTTCAATTCGAAACCAAAGGAAAGGAGAATGGCGGATGCAACTACCAAAAGAAAAACTGCTGGAGATGTATGAGAAAATGTTTAAGATCAGGATTTTCGAAGAATCTCTCGCCGAGGGCGTGGCTGCGGGGACCCTGCCCGGATTTGTGCATCTCGGAGTGGGCCAGGAGGCCGTCATGGTGGGCGTCGCCTCGGCCCTTCGCCCCACGGACTGGATCTCGGGAACGCACCGTGAACACGGGTTGATGATTGCCAGGGATGCGGACATGAAACGCATGAGGGCGGAAATCTATGGAAAGGTCACCGGATATTGCAAAGGCAAAGGCGGTTCCATGCATCTCGCCGTCTATGAGAAGTGCGCTCCCGGTTGCAACGGCATTCTCGGTCCAAACCAGACCATCAATAACGGAATCGCCCTTGCTCTGAAGAAGAGAGGACAGGGAGATATCGCCGTGGTCATGTTCGGGGACGGGGCCTCGCACCGAGGGGAATTTCACGAAGGCCTGAATCTGGCTTCCTGCTGGAAACTTCCATCCCTGGCCATTTGCGTAAACAACGAATATGGGATCAGCGGCTGCGTGGATGATGTTTGCTCGGTGGAAGACATTTCCGCAAGGGCGATAGGGTACGGTATCCCGGGACTTACGGTTGACGGCAATGATGTAATGGCCGTGTACGAAGCTGTGTCTGAAACCGCCAAATCGATCCGCGTCGGAAAAGGACCCGCCCTTCTTGAGTTGAAAACCACCCGCTACAGGGGCCATTTCGAGGGTGATCCTCAGGCATATCGAACACCCGAGGAATTGGAGGATTTGAAAAAGAGAGATGCCATCGTGCGCTTCGGCAAAGAACTGATAGAGCAGGGAATTGCTACCGAGAAAGAACTGGAAGCGCTTCAGGAACAGGCACAAAAAGCGCTTCAGGAGGCCATCGAATTCGAACAAAAGAGCGACTATCCTCCATTTGAAGAGATCTTTACCGACATGTACTATGAAGAAGAAGGGAGGGCCGTCTAATGCGCGAAATTACTTTTCTTGAAGCCGTTCGGGAAGCGCTCAAACAGGAAATGGAACTGGATGAAAACGTATTTATCATGGGAGAAGATGTGGGTGCGTTCGGCGGCTGTTTCGGAGTAACGGCCGGCCTGTTTGACCAGTTTGGCGCGGAAAGGGTCAGGGATACGCCCATCTCGGAATCGGGCATCATGGGGGCGGCTTTAGGCGCCGCTCTCATGGGCCTCCGTCCCGTACCGGAACTCATGTTTATCGATTTTACGCCCGTCTGCATGGATTATCTCACCAACCAGGCGCCCAAAGTCAGGTATATGTGCGGCGGACAGGTGAAAAAACTCCCCCTGGTGATTCGAACCACCTCTGGAGGATGGATTCGGGCTGCGGGCCAACACTCCCAGTCGTTGGAGGGCTGGTTCACCCAGGTCCCGGGGCTCAAAGTGGTCATGCCCGGCACGCCCGCGGACGCGAAAGGCCTTCTTACCGCGTCACTGCGCGACAACAACCCGGTGCTTTTTATCGAACATAAGGTGCTTTACGGAGTGGTGGGTCCCGTTCCGGAAGAGCAGATTGTCATTCCATTGGGCAAGGCGGATGTAAAGAGGGAGGGGAGCGACATCACCCTGATCACCTATGGGTACATGCTCCAAAAATGCCTGGCTGCCGCGGAAGAACTGGCCGGAGAAGGCATCAACGCGGAGGTGATCGATCTGCGGACATTATCCCCCATGGATCACGAAGCGCTTGCGAAGTCGGTTCACAAGACCCACAAGGCCGTGGTCGTTCAGGAGGCCTACGAATCGGCGGGATTGGCCGGCCAGGTGATTAAGAGCCTGATGGAAAGCTCCTTTGATTATCTGGATGCCCCCGTAAAAACCGTGGCGGCCTACGACACCGTAATCCCGTTCAGTCCGCCCCTCGAAGATGAAATGCTGCCCAACGAGGCAAAAATCGTCAAAGCGGTCAAGGAGATTATGGGGTAACGCCCCATCACGCGCGCTCCCTCGTGGGAACGCCTATGGACCCAAAACCTCTCAAAGAAAATTCCCGGATCCTTGAGAGGTTAACAACATTCCGATTTATCCGGATCAGGAGGATCTGTACCGTGTCAGTCAATGTCGCCATGCCCAAATGGGGCCTCACCATGAAAGAGGGAAAGATCACCACCTGGCTTGTCAAGGAAGGGGACACCGTCCGGAAGGGGCAGGAACTCTTCGAGGTGGAGACAGAGAAGATCACCAACGTCGTTGAGTCTGCGGCCTCAGGGATTCTTTTCCAGATTGTCGTCCCGGCGGGGAATGTAGTACCCACAGGGACCATCGTAGCCATTATTGCCGAACCGGGGGAGCAGGCGGAACGGATTGAAGGAATCCAAATGGGAGAATCCGAAGAAGCCGCCCCCGCCAAGGCAGTCGCCTCCGGCAAAAAGCCTGAGAAGGCCGCGACCAAAGGTTTCATACCGGCAAGCCCCGTCGCAAGACGCCTTGCAAAGGAACTGGGAGTAGATCTGGGCCTCGTTCCCGGATCCGGACCCGGTGGGCGCGTTACGGAGACCGATGTTCGTAAATACCATGAGGAGGGGCCGCCGCCTCCGAAAATATCCCCTCTTGCCCTGGAGATGGCCAGGCAGGCCGGTTTCGATATCGCCTCCATCACAGGAACCGGAGAGGACGGAAAGATTACAAAGGCGGATGTGGAACGGGCCATTGAGAAAAAAGAGGAGCCCGAAGAAACCGCGCCTCCGAAAGTGATCCCTTTTACGGGCATGCGCAAGGCTGTTGCGGACAATATGTATGCAAGCCTGCAGAATGCCGCGCAGCTTACCTCCTTCACTGAAGTGGATGTCACTGAAATGGTCCGGTTTCTGGGTCTCGTCAGAGAGGAATACAAGCGGGATGAGAGCGTGCGGATTTCCTACAACGACATCATCGTCCTGGCCGTGTCGAGAGCGCTCAAACGCTTTCCCATTATGAACTCCACCCTCGTGGGCGATGAAATCCTTTTGCACGATTCCGTAAACATGGGTATCGCCGTGGCACTCAAGGAGGGTCTGATCGTGCCCGTGTTGCGCGATGCGGACAAGAAAGGCCTTCTGCGGATTGCCAAGGAGACAAGAATTCTCGCCGTCAAGGCAAGAGAGGGAAACCTTGCCGTGGACGAGGTGACCGGAGGGACGTTCACCATCACCAACGTCAGTATGTTCCAGGTGGACGGATTTACGCCCATTCTCAAGCCGCCGGAGACAGGTATCCTCGGGATCGGCCGGATAAAGGAAAAACCGGCGATATACCAGGGAGAGATTGCCATCCGATCCATGATGTTTTTGAGCCTGACTTTCGATCACAGGATCGTGGACGGGGCCCCTGCCAATGCCTTCCTGGAAACGGCCGGACGCTATCTCCAGCATCCAAACCTGATCATGAGCTGAAGGTTATGGATGTAACCATTTAAAAAATAATGCATTTAAAATGCTAATCACTTATTGCTTTTTTGAGGAAAAACCATGTACGACGTAATCGTGATCGGCGGCGGTCCGGGCGGATACGCCGCATCCATAAGGGCCTCCCAGCTCGGAGGCAAGGTGGTTCTTATCGAAGGGGCCGAAATCGGAGGGACCTGCGTGAACCGGGGGTGCATTCCCAGCAAGGTATGGCTCCGCGCGGCCGATCTTCTCCAAAAAATACGCAATGCCGGAGAGTTCGGGATCAAGGCCACCGTAGAAAGTCTGGATTTCAGCGCCATCGGGCAGAGAAAAAATGGCGTGGCGGGTGATATCCGTATGGGAATGGAGGGGCTGCTTGGCAATAATGGGGTGGAAGTCATGAGGGGACGGGCCTCGCTGAAAAATCCGAGTGAGGTT
>JBBSAR010000426.1:0-4097 GCA_038252125.1 Desulfatiglandales bacterium | reverse complement strand
ATTGCGGCGGTCCCGCTGGAGACCGCCGCACAATGCTGGATGCCGATATATTCGGCAAATTCCTTTTCAAAAGCATCGACCATTGGTCCCAGAGGAGCAATATAGTTGCTTTCAAAGGCCTGCCTTACAAATTCAACTTCTTCCCCGCCCATATGAGGCGGCGAAAGAAAGAGTCTTTTGTTTTTCATCGTAAGTCCTCAGAAAAAATGGCAGCGTTTCTTCAATCGGCAAAGAATTCCCTGACCGCATACATCTCCGTGGCCTTTTCAGCGATGAGTTCAGCGATCATCATCTCATCCTGATCTGTGCCATAAATCCCGCTGTGGGCCGGATCGTTCGATTCGGGCTCATGAACGAACCGGATCTTGAAACCCGATGTTTCAGATACATAGTAGCACACGTCCCTGATATGAGTAACAGCAATTCCGGCGGTGCCTTTTATGCTCAGTTTCTGCGCCAGAATACCGACCACTGCGCGGATCTCCTGGTGGCGAGTCGGTTGGTTTAGGCACTCGAGCCATTCCACCGACACATAGGGTTCACCTGGCCTGAGATAGAAAGCGATTGCTGAAACCGAGCCGTCTTCTAAGAGCTTCGATGGCGGGCAGTAACGTGCAGTATGGTCTTGGCTGGGAAGGAGCTCCCCGATCATGGCCTCAACCACTCAAGAACGGAACAGGCGGCATCGGCAGTCTGAAGGACGGTGTCCGCGGCATCCACGCCGCTGATCCGCTGGACAAGCCTCCGGTGTCGGGGATTGGGCCGGAAGGCGGCAAATCTAACCTTCTCACCGGATATAAAGTGAAGGGAGAAGAGCCTTCCATTGTCCCCTTTCCATCGTGCATAGACTTCTCCTTCGGACGTAAGCGCCATATTCGGCCGGCGTACGCCAGGTAACTGATGGATAAAAACAAGAAAGGCCCTCAAAGAATCGGGCGATAGGTCGGCAGCCGGCCCCTCTTCATCTTGCAACATGCTCCGAAGAGAGAGGAGTCGCGACTTGATCGTTTCAACAAAATCAGCGGGGTGTGCGGTCGATAAGGATTCAAGTAGCATTTGAATCTCCTGTTCCTTCCATTGGGCAGTAAGTTCCGAAAGCTCTTCGCCCCATTCGTTTTCCGACACACCTGTCCTAATTATTGACTCGCTCAGACGCTCCTGGTCTTCGGCCTTCGCATAGAATAGCTGTGAGAACAAACCACCAATTCTGCTCCATGTGAGCGGCTCCAAACCCGTAAATCCCGGTTGATAGGCGATCAAAGTTGTGGATGGCATATAAGTGACCTCCCATCAATCAAACGGAAGCGTTTTAGCAAATTCAAGAAACCGGGTCTTCAGTGTCCCGATGCTCTCAATGAAGGCCGCTCGTCCAACCGAATCTTCTTGATCGAAATCATGATGAAAGTTCGCACTGAAGACCAAATTCTCACGGCTGCCTTGTTCGGTACCTGCCTTTTTTTCTAATCCAATTCTAAGATTCATGAACGGTAGTTCATTTTGATACTGCAATTCAACGGCCGCTCCGGTTAGCCCCCCTGCGCCAGTAAGCCACGGACCTTCTTTCAGAAGCCTCATATAAGGATGATCCGGATAGCACGGAGCATTGAATATAAAATTAACGCCCGCTGACCTGTAGGTGACATGCGGCAGAAGATCCAGATAAGTTGTTGCCATATAAGGCAGATTCTTTTCCCAGGAAACCGCCTCCGGCTTGTTGATTTGAACCTGGAGCTTGCCGATCTCCACCAGAAACTGCACCCCGTTTTCATAAATGACTTGGGCTAAAGGAGGCGTAACCAACACGTCCTTCACAGGCCAATCCGCCTGGACAATACCGTTTCTCTCAAGGAAGTCGGGGTTCAACAACCTCGGGTTGTTCCCTTCAGACAACACAACAACGGATACTTTTGCCAGTTTCAGGTCCATTTAATATCCTCTTGCCTCTTAAAACTCGACGGTTATGCTTCCGATTTCAACAACGCATACATCTGAGAATAATTTTCACCACAGGACACTAAAGCCACATTAACAAACTGAATATACCCCTTAATGGACCTGCGAGAATATCCTTCGGCCAAATTCAATCTCTTCCCCGCCCATATGAGGCGGCGAAAGAAAAATACGCTTTTTGTCCATATCGCTTATGCCAAGAAATTCTTTATAAATTCCAATACACTTCCCATGTTTCTTTCCTGTGAATCTTCGACTCCGCCGCCGATATGCTTGTGATGAGGAAAGGTTCTCACACCTTTATGGTGAGGCGCATTATCCCATCCCATGATCACCGTCTCGTTCGACCTCAACCAGTAATAGCTGTACGCAGTCATTTCTCCTCTGACCCAAACTTCTCGAACCCGCAGCATAGATCCATCGAACAGCCGGAGTTTCACCTTAACTTTGGAGACCAGCCTTTTCTGAACGATCTCAAGGTCTTCAATCCTTCGATAAGATCCCCATAGGCATCGATGGTACTTCTCAGCCTATTGTGCATTCATTCGCCCATCAAGAAGGACAACTTGTTAATTTTGGATGATAACTCCTGCGCTGCCTTGGTTAAATAAGTCCATTCAATCCAATCATCGTGCCCCTGAACCGTATCCGGTACATCTGCCACAAATTCTTCGTATGATCCCTTGTACTTGCGCTCAAAAAAAGCAATCTTCTTCTTCAAACCCTCTAATTCTCTTTTGCTATAGTCCATCCGCTTGAATGCCACTTCTTTCAGTGTCTCAATGTAAATTGCCTTACCGGCTTCACCCACGAGATCCTTTATATCCTTGGGAACCTCAATCGTTACTTCGGACATTTATTCATTACCTCCTTCGAGACTCTGGGTCCCATCGCCTCCCGGCCTCTACACTTTCCTTTTGCTTCATCTGCGGGATTCAGCTCACTTTCGACTTGAAAGTGAGAAATCCAGATGCCGCCGGCGTGACCACATGTAAGAGGGTTAGAGGTTGAGAGGGTGAGAAAATCAGAAAAGTGCAAAGCCCTCTATCATGTCAGATGGTACTGGGGTGCCTCTGTGGTGAAAACACTTTTGTATTCTTTAAGCAGAAGATTGGGAAACCTGAACTCTTGTTCGATATCCGAGTCCCATCAATGATTTCTCACAGTCCTCCCATGTCAACCCAAACGCACGAACATCTGCCACCCCGATACGAGCTACAATATCTCGTACTGTTTTCCAGTCTTCTCCAACAAAATCTCCGTCCATTATCGCTTGCTCAGCCCAGTCAACCAATTCACGGAGAGAAACGCGATGGTTTAAGTAATCCGTCAGTTTGCCGACGACATCTCGGTTTTCAATCTTCATAACCGCTCACCTCCCCAATCTTTTCATGCCCTTTATCAACCGGATATTTCTCATGAACCTCCACCAACTGACCTGAATTATCGTAAATCTCCTGATAAAAGCGGAGGGTCATTTCAGATGCGTCCACTTCCTTTACATATCTTGCTTTCCAGCCATGGTACCCTTTGACCTCATAAGAATACATCCTGCCGCCATTGGCAAGGTCTTTCCATGTTTCAAATTTCTTTTCATTCTTTCTGCGTCTACTTAATTCCAAAGGTCTAAATACCCCTGTTGGTCAATCGGCTTCCGTCATGGCACTTTTTAGAGGAACAGGCTAGTCCCGAGCGTACCTGACATGTAAGAGGGTAAGAGGTTGAGAGGGTGAGAAAATCAGAAAAGTGCAAAGCCCTTTATCGTGTCATCCACCTTATGCCTTGTAGTGATTCCCAGAGTGCAAAGCAAAATCCCCACGCGAAGCGTATTTAACCGGGGGTCTCCCGTCCAGGGAAAAATACTTTTCTTTCTCCGTGTCCTCTGCCTGCCCCGCCTGCCCTGTTTACCCAGTTAAATCCGCTTTTTCCCTTATTTAACCGGGGTGAAACCGTTGTTGCGGTCGTTTTACCGGGGTAGCTCCGGCAGATGGTACTGGGGTGCCTCTGTGGTGAAACCCACCCAAAGATCTATTGCACCACGGATCAAGCATTATAAAAATTAGCACACCCATGCCGCTCCACCATCACTATTATCAAGAGGTTTCTTTTCCCTGGACATCGTCTGCCCTCTGCTCTTCCTTTGCAAT
>JBBSAR010000425.1:0-4097 GCA_038252125.1 Desulfatiglandales bacterium | reverse complement strand
GATGACCTCGTCGCCCGGGCCGATTTCCAAGGCCTTTAGAATCAGGTGCATTCCGGCGGTGGCCGAAGAAAGTGCCACCGCCTCGGGGCAACCCACATATTGTTTGAATCGATCCTCGAACTCGGACGTCTTCGGTCCGGTGGTGATCCAGCCCGATCGAAGCACTCGGGAAACCGCTTCAATGTCCTCTTCCGTGATGGCAGGCCGCGAAAACGGCAGAAATTCTTTCCTCATAAAAACCTCATTAGAACTCGTTAACGGTTGAACTTACCAGTTTTTGAATAAAAAGTTCAAGCGATTTCAGCGTTTCGGCATGCAAAGAAAACAGTTCGTGAGAATCAGGCGTTCGCTTTTCCATGATCTGCTCCAGTTTTTCCAGATCACCCGGGAATTCCTTGAGCACGACAAAATTGCTCAGACCGTAATAGGGTTGTAGAACCGGATTGCCGGTGGAAAGAACGAAACGGTTCCTGGAAAGATAATCAAAAAGCTTGGATGGAAAATTTGTCTTGTTCCAGTCGGATGCGGCGCTGTTTAAAAGAATGCAGATCTCTATCCGTTCAAAAATCCGTTCAAATTGCGTGGAATCCACCCTTCCCATGAAACGGATGTTCGGGCGATCTTTCATCGCGTGAATCAAAGTTCTTTCCGCTTCCGGAGAAGCCTGACCGGTGATGGTAAGGTGGAACCTTTCAGGCAGATAACGAACATATTGCAGGAGTTCTTCCAGCCCGAACGACTCGCTGAAATTTCCGGTAAAAGCCAGTTCCCTCCTTGCACCGGGTTTCCATTCCCTGTTCTTTTCAAGGAGTTCACTATCCAGTAATCCGTTCAAAACCAGTGCGGGTTTCCGACCCTGGCCGTAAGCGTCGATCCTCTCTTTGAGACTACCATTGACCAGAACAAAACCGTCCGCTTCCCGGTATGCCGCTTTTTCAAGGTATCGGTAAAAAGGAGACTGGTAACCTTTATCCAGAAAAAGCCCATCCTCGTAATCCATCAGGATGCGCAATCCAAAACATCTTTTTCCCACATAGGCGGGCAAAAAATATTCCTTGTGGTAATTGTAGAAAACCACGAGCTGATATTTTCTAAAATGCCTGCATATCCAGTAGAGATTGAATGCCATTCCGACGGGTCTTTTCAAGAAACTCATCCTCCCGAAAAAACCGACGGTGGGGGCATGAATGATGCGGACCTTTGGCGAAATCTCTTCAACAAAGGTCTTGTTCAGGCTTTTTGCATAGGATGTGGAACATACGTCAACCGTGTGTCCCAGGGACTCCAGCGACCGACAGAGCAACCCGATCTTTTTCCTCCCGGCAAAAGAAATATATTCCCAGTTGTCCCGCCTCTTTAAACAGGCATCCGTAATAAGGCTTGTAAAGATAAGGATATTCATGATAATTGGTTTCAGGGTTTATCAGCACCATCATTTAAAGCCGCAATGAGAAATCTGAATAAGATGCCTTTGCGCTTTCAACACCTTAGTTCCTTCCAGCAAGGACGTCAAGACGATGATTCCAGCGTTTGTTGACCGCCGTGCCCCATGGGTTGTTTTTTTTCTCGGCGTTCTCTTTCTACTGCCCGGCATCTGGTCCGAATCGGGCATCACCGGGCAGGATGAATACTGGCTTTCCCTTCGAACCCCCATGGAAACCCTGGAACGGGGGACCTGGTTTACGCCGTGGGTCAACGACGAACCGCGTCTGAGAAAGCCGCCGCTCCTTTACTGGGCCATTCTACTCAACTATAAGCTGTTGGGAATCAGCCTGGTTTCGGCGCGAATATGGGGCGTTCTTGCCGGAGCCGGGCTGGCAGCCTGTTCCACGCTCCTGTACCGGGAACTGTTCAGGAAGGGCGGCCTTCTGGCAGGTCTGATCACGCTCGGCATCGTGACTGTGGCCATCGAGGGAAGACGGGCCATGCTGGATCTCCCCATGGCTTTCTTCACGGCCATGTCCGTCCTCTTTGCCCTGAAATGGGGAAGAACGGAGCGACCGGGATGGATTCTGCTCTCCGCCTTTACCCTGGGGCTGTCCTTCCTCGTGAAAGGACCGGTGGGGCTTGGGCTTTTTGTCGTAGCCGCTTTAAGCGCCCTTTTTGTCTTTAAAAAATGGCATTTTTTAACATCCCATTGGGCGCACCTTCTCCTGGCCACCCTCTTGTTGGCCTCCGTCTGCCTGCCCTGGCCTCTCATTATGGCCTATCTCCGGCCCGGTTTTCTTCAGGTCATGGACAATGAGGTAGCGGCAAGGGGGATCGGAACCTTTCACCTCGGAAAGGCCTTTTCCACGCTCGGGGCTTCCTTCGGGCTCGTGTTCCCGTGGTCTCTTGTCCTTTTGGCCTCCTTGATCTACACGTCGGCCCATGCACGACAGAAAGGGGAACGAGAAAACGTCTGGCTTGCGGCCTGGTTTTTCAGCTGCGTCATCCCCTTTATGTTTATTCGATCCTTTGCCCGGTATATGACCCCGCTGATTCCCGCGGCCTCGGTTTTATGCGCAAGCTGGCTGATCCGTTGCCAGGGGCCGTGGAAAAAGAGACTGATCCGGATTTCCATCGTCCTTCTGGCCCTGGCTTCCCTTTCTTTTGTCCTTTTCTTTCTCTGGTTTCAAAAAGGGGTCCTCATGGCCATGATCTGTCTCCTGTTTTGCGGGATCATGCTGTGGATGGCCTTTTCCTCCAGCGATGCACGCCCCATCGCCCTGAGCGCCGCGGTTCTGCTTTCTCTTTTAATAGGCGGCCTCTATCCCGCCCTTGGCATAAACGCCATGCCCCCCGATCTTGAGAAAATCGTGGGATCGCTCCCTGTGGCTGCCTTCAACGGCTCCCAACCGTCCATGCTCTCCATCCGTCTAAAACGGAGCGCAATACAGATCCGTTCCTTTGTAGAGGCAGACAGAAAAAAGCTGAAACAATTTAACGGATACGTTTTCATGCGGGAAGAATACGTGCGGGATTTCGAAACCCTCGCGAGAAAACTGAATATTTCCTTTAAAAGAACAGGGTGTTTTGAAAGTTTTTATTCCCGACAGACCTGGATTCGCTTCGCAAGGGAAGACGCGACTGCCACCGACTGGATGGATGCCCTTAAAGAGAGATCCCTGGACGATTTGAGACCCGCCATCTGCTACTACCGCGTTCAACCGAAGAGCGGCGGCCATGAATAAACGCACGATAATTACCCTGATCCTTGCCGCCATCGCTCTTCATGCCTGGCCTTTTTTTCTATGGCTCTCCGATGCCGAACACCGGGAAATTAGTTTTGTTCCGCCTCCTCAAGAGCTCGCCGCAAATCATGAAGAACCCTTCAAGAAAGAGGCCTTCATCATTCCCGACCAGGGCGCCAACATGGTGCATGTGGCATCCATCTGCGAAATTTCCGAGGGAAAATTTGTCGCCGCCTGGTACGGGGGCACGCGCGAAGGGGCGAAGGATGTGGCCATTTTTCTGTCCTTTTTTTCCTCCGGGAAAGAGGGCGTCTGGTCCGATCCGAAAGTGGTCGCGGATCGGGTATCCGCATCCAAAGAACTCGGCCGTTACATCAAGAAAGTCGGCAATCCCGTGGTGTTTTCCGGTCCCCACAAGCGCCTCTGGATGATTTTTGTAACGATCCCCTTTGGAGGTTGGTCCTGCAGTTCTCTCAACGTGAAGGTATCGGATGATGGAGGGGATACATGGACCCGTGCCCGCAGGCTGACCCTGAGCCCTTTTCTGAATATCAGCGAGCTGGTCAGGAATAACCCGATTCCCCTGAAAAACGGGGGATTCGGAGTCCCCATCTATCATGAATTCATCGGGTATTTTCCCGAAATACTCTGGATCAGCCTTAAAAATAATGAGACCGCCTGTATTGAATACAGGAAAACCAGAATCATCGGAGGCCGGGATTACATTCAGCCTGCTGTGGCGGTTACCGGAGAACGTTCCGCCTGTGCCTTTTTCCGGTGTCGTTCTGAAAAAAGAGCCGTTGGCAGAAGCACCACGATAGATGGCGGGAACACCTGGTCCGGCGCGGAAAGGCTTGAACAGGCCAATCCGGATGCTGCTCTCGATGTCATACCGCTTTCCGACGGCCGGTTTCTCATGGCCTT
>JBBSAR010000424.1:0-4111 GCA_038252125.1 Desulfatiglandales bacterium | reverse complement strand
TGTCGTTGTGGAATGAAACGGACCACCGTAATGGTTGCCGCTTACAGAGTGCTTATTGAAGGCGTAAGTGATGAGGAAGCTATTGATGAGATGAAGATCTATTTGTGGCCGTGGTCTGAAACAGATGCAAAATATATTCGGGCGTTGTCCAAACGCCGTGAAGAAATTCGACACAAAGTTATGGCGTGGCTACCGAAATTGAACAAGGATGCTCAAGTCGTTTGCGCCAACGGGATATGCACCGTTTCAGATCACTAAATTGATGCCCAACAATGCACTCCAGCCGATGGTTTGCGTCCATGGGCGGGCCTAGTCGTACACCCTTTACATCCTCAAGGAGGATCCCATGAGAAAATTGCTGACCCTCGCGCTGCTATTCCTACTGTTCGCAATTCCTGCAATGGCTGGAGATGGCCTCGACGCCTTTCTCAGCGATGTGAACATTCAAGCTCGTACAGATATGAATGGATTCTCGGCGAAGGTGAGCGCCCAATTTGGCGTTCCTGAAACCCAAGTTCGGATCGTCCTTCGCCAGGTCAATGAACCCGCTGACGCCTTTATGGTCTTCCAGCTCGGTCAGATGACAAATCAACATCCTGATACGGTAATGCGGGTCTACCAATCACAAAAAGGTCGTGGCTGGGGAGTCATTGCCAAAGAGCTCGGGATTAAACCAGGGTCAGCCGAATTTCATGCGCTCAAGCGTGGCGACCTTCATTTCGGTAGCGATCAAGGCGAGCAACCAAATCCAGGCCAGGGCAGAGGCAAGGGGAAAAGCAAAGGTAAGGGGAAGCACAACGATTGACAGTCCGATGAGGCCCAACCCTTCGTTCAGCTCGGAACCAACCGGTGTTTTCATCTTTTGAACATTCGGATGTCTCTTCTCCACCCATCATCCGGCCGCCGGTCGGGCCGATTAACTTGCTGACGTTAGGCTTTAGACAAAGAGAAGACAATGACTGGAACGTTAGCAAGAAATTATGCGCTGGACAATGCCAAACTGTTCCTGGTTTTTCTAGTTGTTTTAGGGCACATTCTTGAGCCAACTATAGACACAAATACGGCAAACAAATCGATATATTTATTTATATATATTTTTCATATGCCAATGTTTGCTCTCATCTCAGGGATGGTATCAAAAAAGAATCTATCTACTGAATCAATACATAAGATCACTGTATCATTAATAATTCCTCTTTTGGTTTTTCAGTTTTTATACGAATCTGTTGAGATTATTTCTAATGGAAAACTAAGCAACTATACAATCCATTTCCAGCCATATTGGATTTTATGGTATCTTTTAAGTCTATTTTTCTGGCGAATTGGTCTATATTGTATTTCGTCGTTTAAGTTTCCGCTTTCATTGGTTTTATGCGTAGCTATACTTGCCGGATGCTTTTCTGAGACAGGCTATTATCTGGCTATTTCCAGAACTCTCACCTTCTTTCCATTTTTCGTACTTGGGAACAAGCTAACTGTTGATTTCTTGAAAAAGCTTAACTTTAAAAATAGCAAACTGATTTGTGGTATGGTGCTATTTGTAATATTCTGCCTCTGTTTTGTGAATAGAAACATTGACTACAGATGGCTTTGGGGTAGTTATTCTTATCCATCTTTAGGATATGGGAGTATCTCTGGAAGTTTTCTGAGAATATTCATATATTTCATCTCGCTCATTGCTGGAATTTCATTTCTTGCACTCGTTCCTCAATCGGCTCCTTTCATGAAACTAGGTGCTAAAAATATTGTTTTTGTGTTTTTGTGGCATGGCTTTTTAATCAAAGGTATCAATGGTAGTGGTGTTACTAAGTTTATAGAGAGTACTTTCGGCTTAGAATCTTTTCTGCCATGTATCGGCATTGCCACGATTCTGACATTTTTTCTTTTAAATGAATCTGTTGCCCTATATACAAATAGTATCTTTCTGCAACCTGTCACGAATATGATAGTAAACGTTACCCAAAAACGAATCGGGTAGCCGGGGATTTTTCTCCCCCAGCCCCCACAACACCCTGAACTAATTTACGTAAGAACTAAAACACTTGAGGGTGTCACCCATGTTCCACTGGCTCCGCGACCATCGCCGCACCGAAGCGCGAAAACGCCCGTTCCCCCCTGAGTGGGAGGTCTTCTTACGCGCGAACGTGGCCCACTATCTGATGGTCAATGACGCCGAACGCTCAGAGCTCTGCGCGATGATCCAGGTATTTCTGGAGGAGAAACAGTGGGAGGGGTGTGGCAACCTGAACCTTACCGACGAGATACGCGTCACCATCGCCGCTCAGGCGTGTCTGCTGCAGCTCGGACTCCCCCACGACTACTATCGCAACGTGGATTCGATCCTCGTCTACCCATCCACCGTCGTACCCCCAGAGCATCAGCTTGGCTTCTTCGAGAGTGTAGGCGGTCCGGTGGAGCCTTCTGTCCCTATTCTGGGCCAGGCATTCGCCCAGGGGCCGGTAATCCTCGTCTGGGACGCCGTCCTCCGCGGGGCGCGTCACCCCAAGCAGGGCCATAACGTGGTCTACCACGAGTTTGCCCACAAACTCGACATGCTTGACGGAGCCGCCGACGGCACTCCTCCCCTTGCCGACCGTGCCCAACTCGCCGAATGGATAGCCGTCTGCTCCCGCGAATTCCTGCGGCTGCGCAACCTCACGGCGCAGGGTCACAAGACCTTCCTCGACGCCTATGGCGCGACGAACGAGGCCGAATTTTTCGCCGTGGCCACTGAGGAATTCTTCGACCGCCCACTCGCCCTCCTAGAACACGCTCCTGATCTCTACCACGTCCTCAGTGTTTACTATTGCCAAGATCCGGCAGGGCGCGTAAACCCCACCAGCCCGAAGCAAGGTGAAGATCGCGCTGGAATGAAAAAAACCGATGGGGAGTGGGTGTCAATGACAGCCAAGAGTAAGGTAAAAGACCTTTCAAGCGATGTAGACAACTGAGGTATCAATGGATTTGCCAAAGACCACCATGAGTCCAGCCCAGCGCCCGGGCAATCTTACAGGCAGGAAAAGGGCGCAGGTCTCCGATCAATTGCTGGCGCATGCGCGCACCGATACCGCAACCGTCCTGAAGGATCTTGAATCGCGAGGAGATGGCTTGAGCCAGGCGGAAGCCGATGCGCGCTTGCAGAAATCCGGTCCCAACGAGATTGCCAGCGAGAGGCATCAATCGGCCCTGATGCGCCTTTTAAGTAACGTCAAGAATCCCTTGGTCCTCCTGCTCACAGCGCTCGGCATACTTTCGTATCTGACCGGTGACCTGCGGGCGACCGTGGTCATTTTCGTGATGGTGCTTCTGGGAGTGGTGTTACGTTTCGTCCAGGAGATGCGGGCCGATAACGCCGCTGAAAAGCTCAAGGCGATGGTCAGCAATACGGCGACGGTGGTGCGCGATGGCAAGGATGGTGAAGTACCGCTCAAGACGCTGGTGCCGGGCGATATCATTCGCCTTGCCGCCGGTGACATGGTCCCGGCCGACGTAAGGGTGCTTGCCGCCAAGGACCTGTTCCTGAACCAGACGGCGCTCACCGGCGAATCCTTGCCCGTGGAGAGAAAGGCCGACGCCACGTCCGTTGACATTGCCAACCCGCTGGAACTGCCCAATATCTGTTTCCTGGGCTCCAACGTGGAAAGTGGCTCCGCGACGGCCGTGGTCATCCACATCGGAGAGAAGACCTACTTTGGCTCGCTGGCGGCCAGTATCGTCGGCCAGCGCCAACTGACCAGCTTTGACAAAGGTGTCAACAAGTTCACCTGGCTGATGATCGGTTTCATTGCCGTGATGGTGCCGGCCGTCTTTCTGATCAATGGCCTCTCCAAGCACAACTGGTTGGAAGCCTTCCTGTTTGCCATGGCGGTGGCCGTCGGGCTGACCCCCGAGATGCTGCCTATGATCGTGACCGTTAACCTTTCCAAAGGCGCCTTGGCGATGGCACGCAAGAAAGTAATCGTCAAACGGTTGAATGCCATCCAGAATTTCGGAGCGGCGGACGTGCTATGCACCGACAAGACCGGCACGCTCACCGAAGGCAGGATCGTCCTCGAGAAGCATATCGACGTGCGTGGCAACGAAAGCGCGCGGGTTCTGCAATACGGGTACA
>JBBSAR010000423.1:0-4121 GCA_038252125.1 Desulfatiglandales bacterium | reverse complement strand
ATACCGCATTGGCGATGGCCGGAGCCGTCGGAACCAGGCCCGGCTCTCCGACACCCTTGGCGCCGAAAGGTCCGAATTTATCGTCGGTTTCGACACATTCAATTTCAATGGGGAAGTCCAGATCCGGGGCCGACAGGATCTTGTAGTCCAGAAAATTCGGGTTCAGATTTTTCCCCTCATGCGTCTTGTATTCTTCGGACAGGGCATACCCCAGTCCCTGAACTACGGCGCCGTAGATCTGCCCCCTGATAGTCTGCTGGTTCAAGACCTGTCCCACATCATGAGCAGCTACAATATGCAGGACCTTGACCACCCCCGTCTCCAGGTCCACAGCCACTTCCGCCCCCTGCACACCGAAGATATACGTGCACGACATGTTGCCGCGACCGGTTTTCGGATCCAGCATTTCGTTGGGAGGATCATAAAAGGCCTCCTCCACCACCATGCTTCCCTGCTCTTTATAATGGGCCGCCCGGAGAATCTCTTCCAGCGTCACCTGCAACTGCGGATTTTCGGGCTCCTCTTTCAGGAAGAGGACGTTCTCCTTCATATCAAATTCCGAGGGATCCAGAATCCTTTCATAATGCAGATCGGGAATCTCAAAATCGGGATCTTTTTTCTTTTTCTTCTTCATATGGGATTTCACGCGGCCCATAAAATGTTCCGAGGCCATATCGAACACCTTTGCCCTCACCTTCCGCGACACCATAATCGCCGCATTACAGGAGGTAAAGGCGCCCCTGCTGGCATGGGTTCCCACATCCCACGGACAAGTTGCCGTATCCCCCGACACGATGGTCACGCGATCCGCCGTAACACCCAGCGATTCCGCCGCGGCCAGAGAAAGAGCCGAATTGAAACCCTGCCCCATTTCTACGCCGCCGGTCACCACCGAAACGTTTCCGAAATCATCCAGTTTCATAATGATGCCCGTCCCGTCCGAACGATAGACCCTGCCGGAACCTCCCACATGAAACAGAGACGCCATCCCGACACCGGTAGCGAAGTTCCCTTCCTTGCGCTCCTCTTTCACCCGGGATTTTCTTTCTTTCCATTGGAGCTTTCCGGCAACGATCTCCAGACATTCCTTGAAACCGCAGGAAGATATCTTGAGGCCCATGGGAGTGGTTTCGTTGGGGATGTTCCGATTGATCATTCTGAAATCGTAGGGATCGATCCCGGCCTCCCCGGCCAGATCATCCATGTTGCTCTCCATGGCCCATGCAGCCTGCGGATTGCCATACCCCCTCATGGCCTGGCAGTAGGTATTGTTGGTATAGACGATCTTTGTCTCATAAAATACATTCGGGACCCTGTAGATGGACGATATGGGAACCATCATCACGCTGGGGGTTGTTGCCCCCCAGGAGGTATAGGCGCCGTTATCCAGGATCATTCGGATCTCCCGGAACAGCATCCTGCCTTCCTTGTCGCACCCCTGTAAGATGTGGGTTCGGGTAGGTTGTCTTGGAGAAAGCGCCGTAAATTCCTCCTCCCGATTCAAAACGATCTTGACCGGCTTGCCTGTCTTATAGGCCAGCAAAATGGAGATGAACTCATAGCCGTGCGTATCCAGGCCTGTCCCGAAGCTGCCGCCAAGGGCGGGGACGATGACTCTGCTGTTTTTCCCCTTGAGGCCCATGGCCCTCAAAGCCTCGTTAAAGTCGTTCTGGGCCAGAAACGGAATCTGCGTCTTGGTATGAATGATCAGATTGTTCTGAAGATCGAATTCAGCGATGCATCCGGCGGTCCCCAGACACGACTGCTGAATAAGCGGCGTGGAATAGAAGCCTTCCACCATATGGGCGGCCTGCTCTTTTGCCCTTTCCACATCCCCCGTAACGAATTTCCACGGCACGGGCACGATATTGTCCGTCTTGGGACGTCCCCTTAAATCCGTTTCATGAATGATAGGCGCGCCCTCCAAAAGCGCCTCCTCGGGATCAAATACGCCCGGCAGCTCTTCGTATTCCACTTTAATCAGGTCAATGGCCTCCCGGGCGATTTCCCGATCAATGGCGGCAACCGCGGCGACTTCATCCCGAAACTGCCGCACCTTTCCTTTTTTGAGGGCCACATTGTCCTTGATAAAGCCCACCCGGATTTCCGGCGTGTTGTAGGCGGTAATAACCGCACGCACGCCGGGGAGCTTTTCCGCCCTGGATGTATCGATATGCTTGATTCTTGCGTGGGCATATTCGCTGAACTTGATTTTTCCATAAAGCATTCCCGGCCTTTCAAGGTCGTGAATATAGACGGCCTTTCCCGCCGCCTTGTCAGGCGAATCGGGTCTGGGGACGTCGCCGCCGATATAGCTGAATTGGGTCATCTTGGCACCTGTAGCTTTTAGCCGTTAGCAGTTAGCGGTTAGCTTTTAGCTGGAGAACGAGAAAAATCTATTATCTCAACCGCTCATCATCTTGTCTTCTAATCTTCTTACTCTCTTTTACGCGCAAGTGCGGCATGTTTGATCGATTCCACAATCTGGACATACCCGGTACAACGGCACAGATTCCCTGAAATTCCTCTTCGAATGGCGGCCTCGTCGGGATCCGGGTTTTCGTCAAGCAGGGCCTTTGAGGACAGAATCATGCCCGGCGTACAGAAACCACATTGCACCCCGCCATGCTGAATAAAGGCCTCCTGCAGGGGGTGCATTTGATTCCCTTCGCCCATGAGACCTTCAATGGTGGTAACCGTTTTGCCGGCCACTTCAAAGGCGGGATAAAGGCAGGAATCGACGGGGTTCCCATCGACAAGTACGGTGCACGCTCCGCATTCTCCCTGGCCGCATCCCTGTTTGGCGCCCTTAAACCCGAACGTATCCCTTAACACATCCAGGAGGATCTGGTGGGATTTCACCTCCCCGAAGACGTGGTGACCATTTAAAATAAAATGGATCTCTTTCCGGAGCGGGGTACCCATGGCACAGGAATCCAACAATTCGAGATCGGTGACAGAGTCTTCTGTTTTCCCCTTCACGGTTTTGGAAATCACCGGCCTTTCCTTTAACGAGGAAACGTTGCCCTGCGCATCCGCGTTTTTTGCCGCCTGCGCCACGGCCCGTTTCACCAGTACGCCCGAAACGGTTCTCCTGTATGTCTCCGTGGAACGGACATCCGTAATAGGGCGAACTTCCCTCTCCACAATAACGGCCATCTCCTCCAGTGTCTCCGAAGTCAGTTTCTTCCCTTCAAGAAATTCCTCCGCGGCAAAAATTCGGAGCGGGGTCGGAGCCACGGCGCCCACGGCAATCCTAACCTTCCTGCACGTTTTCCCGTCCATAACGAGCAACGCTGCGGCATTGACAATGGCGATATCCTGGGACACCCTGCCGATCTTAAAAAATGCCGTACCCGTGTGCGATTCCATCTCCGGAACGGTGATAAAGCTCAATATTTCGGAGGGTTCAAGGCAGTTCTTTCCAGGTCCTGTAAAAAATTCCGCCACAGGCGCCTGCCGGAGCCCTCCAGGTCCTTCGAGCGTCAACACCGCATCCATAACCAGCAGAGGAGGTGCGCAGTCCGCGGATGGCGCCGCATTGCACAGGTTTCCGCCCAAGGTCGCTACATTTCTGACCTGCGGATTGGCCAGTACGGAGACGGCGCCGGCAAGGGCCTGAAACCGATCCGCAATCAAGGGATTTCTTTCCAGTTCTCTGAAAAGAGTCATGCTCCCAAGACGCAAAGCCCCGTTATATTCAAGGCCCTGCAATTCCTTCAGGCCTCTTAAGGAGAGGAGCGCCTCCGGTTCCACGATCCCGTGTTTCACGCGAATCATTAAATCGGTGCCGCCCGCGATGTACCTGGCCCTCCCTTTGAACTTCTCCATTATCCCATGGGCCTCGGAAAGCGTAAGAGGCTGGTAATATTCATACTTCTTCATAAATAAAACTCCTAAGCAGACAGTGGCAATGCCTTCAAATAAACGCTAAGCTCATCGCCCATCTCTTAAAAAGCGTGTAACCGTTCACGGGTTTCAGGTTTCAGTGTTCAGGTTTCAGGATGTGCCGCGTACAATATTGGTTGAATGACTACCCAATGCCCGTTAATTAAATTCTGAGCGACAAGCGGGGTTTCAAGAGGCCAGGTATGTGTGCTGAAACCTGAACACTGAAACCT
>JBBSAR010000422.1:0-4135 GCA_038252125.1 Desulfatiglandales bacterium | reverse complement strand
GAATCAAAAACCACGGCAAAATATTCGGGATTCCTGTCGGCCATGAGCTTCATGACCATTTTGGTCACCCCTAAAATGGCGTTCGTAGGAAACCCCTTGGAGTTGGCCAGATTCCGGATGGCGTGGTAGGCGCGGTGAATGTAGGAACTTCCATCCAGCAGGTATACGGTCTTTTTATCTTCGCTCATTTCGATAGTATATTCCAATAAATCGAAAATCGAAAGAACTAATTGCAGCAACCATGCAACAAGGATCTTATGGATGAACTCCTGGCGCGCACGAAAGCCAAAACCAAAACAAAGGCGGTGGAGCTGGCAATCAGGGAGTATATTGAAAAGAAGTCCATTGAAGATCTCATTTCCCTCAGCGGCAGGATCAATATCGATATGGACTGGCGGAAGGAAGAAGAGGACGAGCTGAATGAATACCGGAATTATCGTTGATACCTGCGTGTGGATAGAATTTTTCCGAAGACCGGCCTCAGAGCTCTCAGTGCATCTCAAAAGCCTTCTCCTTGAACACGTGAAGGGGCTTAAACGCTATCGTTTTCCGTAGAATTAAAATCCCGGCAATTTAAACTTGAGAGTCACTTCTCCCGTGGCCTTATCGATCTTTACCATGCGCCCATCATCGCCGGTGGCAGATATTTTCTTTCCGGTGGCCACTTCGAGGAGACCACCGATAAAAGCCATCCCCGAATTCAAAACAGCTTCCATCTTCTCGGGCGACGGACCAGCCTCCTCATCTGTTTGAGATGGTTCCCCGACCTCGGCAGCCGCCGCTTCTTCCACCTCCCCGGTTTCCTCTCCGGCAAAATCCACCGACTTGTCCTCTTTCAACACCTCGGGATTCAAAAAGTGCGGCGTATCCTCCGGAATTTCTTCGGAGGGGGTTGCCTCCCTGGATGGAAGTTCCGGTTCTTCGCCCATCATCTCCCTGAGTTTGTTGAGCATCTCGGTCCGTTTTTCCCGGGAGAATTCCACCACATCCTCACCGCCTTCAAAAACCCCTTTGAATAGATCCGTTTTGAGCTGGATGCCCGCGAAGATTTTTTCCTCGATGCTGTCCTTGCAGATGAAATTCACCACGTTGATGCATTGGCTTTTCTGGCCGATTCGACTCACCCTTCCAATGCGCTGGTTCAACCTGGCGGGATTCCATGGCAATTCAAAGTTGACCACGCAGTCGGCGGCCTGAAGATTGAGCCCGGTACCGCCGGCATCCGTGGAAAGAAACACCCGGCACCTTGGATTGTTGGTGAACTCATCAATAAGGGCCTGCCGCTTATTCACGGGCACCTTGCCCGACAGCTCCACAAAGGGAACCCCCACTTCAGACAAATGGCGGGCGATCAGGAAGGTCATGGTGGTCCACTCGCTGAAAATCACCATTTTTCGGCCGCTCTGGATGACCAGTTCATCGATGACGGATGCCAGTTCATTCAGCTTGGGCGAAATATGTGTCTCCCGATCAATTAAATAGGTGGAATCGCACACCATGCGCATGCGTACGAGAATTTCCTGAATGCGCCTGATATCCATGGGCGTGAGAAACTTTTTATTGAGCAGGGGCAACAGTACTCTGAGATAGCCGCTGTGGATATCCCTCTGTTCCTGGTGAAGTTCCACGTAATAGTTGTTGACCACTTCATCGGGCAGGTCCTTCAGCACCTCTTCCTTTTTGCGGCGAATCACCAGGGGTTTGAGCTTTTCATGGAGATTCTCCAGATTCCGATAGCCGAGGATGTGCCCTTTCTTCTTCCTGCTGATCATGAAATGATCCGCGGCAAACTGCCACAAAGGAGTCAAAAGGTGGGGATCCAGAAACTGAACAATGGAGTATACGTCCTCCAGTTTGTTCTCAAGGGGCGTGCCGGTCAAAACCAGGGCGTGTTTCCTGGGAATTCTTTTCACGGCATCGGCCGTTTTGGTGGAAAAATTCTTGATGCGCTGAGCCTCATCCAAGATCAACAGGTCCGGCTTGAAATCCGATATCACGGTCACGTCCCGGAGCACGGCTTCATAGTTGGTAATGGCAAAAAAATGCCCGTTCCCCCTGTAAATGGCTTTCCGCTTTTGGGCGGGGCCGGCCACCACCACCGCATCTTGGTCTGAAAATCGTTCAATTTCCCGTTTCCATTGCTCCTTTAAAGAGGACAGGGTCACCACCAGCACCCTTTCAAACCCGAAAATCTCTTTCTTCATCTTCGCCAGAGCAATGGCCTGAAGCGTCTTCCCGAGCCCCATCTCATCGCCGATCAGGGCCGCTTTCTTAAAGAGCCCGAATCTCACCCCTTCTTCCTGATAGGGGTAAAGCCGGGTCTTGAGCCCGCAGTCGTCCACCTTGGTGGTCCGACTCAGCTCCGCCATCTGCTCGTCCTCCAGAGCCGCATCCAAATGTTCCAGGACAGTAGGTTGGACGCGAACCCGCTTGTTCTGGTCCAACGCGGTTAGAAGAGGCATCATCTCCTTAAGATTGCTGCCTGTAAATCGCCCCGCGGAATCAAAGCACATACTGAGCGGTGGGTCGATGTCATCGATTTCCGCGGAGGGCCTTTCCGAGAACATTCTTGGCCGGTCGGTTGCCGAATCCCAGAAAATATCCACAAAAGGAAATCGTTCCCTGGCCAGATCGCTCTTGAAATCCGGTTTCTTTTTGAGGTATTTGCGTAGAAATATAAGGTGTTTGCATGTGCCTAACCGGTTGGTCAAGAAGTCCGGACAGGTGCAGTGCCCCAGGCCATTTTCCGGATCATGCAGGGTCACCTCGTATTGCCGGCCCACCTTTGTTTCTATCAGATGAATGCCCTTAAGCATTTCGCCTTCAGTGACTGTAAAGTGTTCCGTCCGTGCACGGCTTTCTCGATCGGCAAGAGCCTGCCCCCGGATTTCTTCGGGACTCAGGAAAGGCTCTTCCGACGGCTCAACCGGACCAGCGGGCTTCCACCGTCCCAATTGATCCCGAACATCCAGCAGAACAGCCACCGTGTGTTTGCAGCCCTTTCCGGGGTAAGGGCAACTGCAGGAGGTCTCCACCCCGTCATCCTTCACATAAATCCGCGTGACGTAATCGCCATAGCTTCCGTCCACCCGGTAGGCAAACAAACCCTTTTCCGGGTCCGCCTCCGAGAGGACAAAAGAGCCGTGTTGATAAAGATTAAGGCCTCTTTTGTATATTACAGGCGTGTCGGCAATGTGCTTTCGAATCAAGGGCTCAGACAGTTCAAACATCTTTTTTCTCTCTCCAAATCAAATACTTTTTAAATGATATTTTACAAAAGCGGCACGATCACTTTGTTCTGAAGTTTGGCCGCACATAAAAATGGTTGCGCCTACAATTGGCATCCGTTTTAAGGGCATATTTACGCGCTCAGTATCTTGACAATCTCCCTCTGAATCAGCGGGTTGCCGGCCGCCACGGTCTTCATGTACGGGTTATAGGATTCCCCTTCAAAATTACTCAGGGCGCCTCCCGCTTCCTTTACCAAAAGGGCGCCGGCGGCCGTATCCCACGGTTTCAGATTCTCTTCCCAAAAACCGTCCAGCTTTCCGGCCGCCACATAACACAGGTCGATAGCCGCGGCCCCCGCCCTTCGGATACCCTGAGAACCGCGCACCATCCGCTCGAACCGCTCAAAGATACGGTTGGACCTGTTTCGAATATCGTAGGGGAAACCGGTGGCCATCAGAGCTTCTCTCAGTTCTGATGCGCCGGAAACGTGAATCGGTCTATCATTGAGGAACGCGCCCTTTCCGAGGCGCGCGTAAAAAAAATCCTCCAGGATCGGGCAGTACACCACGCCAAGCACGATCTCTTTCTCCACTTCCAGGGCGATGGAAACGGCGAAAAAGGGAAATCCGTGCGCGAAATTGGTGGTTCCGTCCAGGGGATCAACGATCCAGGTTCGCGACGAAACGATATCCTGGTTGCCCGCCTCCTCCGACAGGATATTGTCTTGTGGAAAATGGGACTGAAGGATTTCCAGGATGGTTGTTTCAGCGGCCAGGTCCGCCTCGGTCACCAAATCAATCTCCCCCTTTTTTACAATCTGATGGGACTTGCCAAAATGCTCTTTCAAAACAGCCCCGGCAGCCCTTGCCGCCATGCCGGCAATGTCAAACTCCTTTTCGAACAT
>JBBSAR010000421.1:0-4147 GCA_038252125.1 Desulfatiglandales bacterium | reverse complement strand
CGGATGGCGCTGAACTGGATACATACCCATTATCAGGATATACCCGTTACGCCTGAAACGTGTCTGCGTCTTCACGCTTTGGCCCAAGGCGGAACCAGCGGCGATGCCGGACAGTGGAAAAGGACGCAAAACGACATCATTGAAGTATTTCCTGACGGGAGACGAGAGGTGCGCTTTCGGCCACTTACGCCCGACCTTGTTTCAGAGGCAATGGAACAGCTTTGCCTGGCCTATCCCCATGCTATCGGCCAGTTGCGAGTCACGCCGCTTCTCGCGTCAGCCTGTTTTGTTCTGGATTTCCTTTGCATCCATCCATTCCGAGACGGCAACGGCCGTATTTCCAGGTTGCTGACGCTTCTGCTATGCTACCAGCACGGTCACGAAGTCGGAAGATATATCAGTTTCGAGCGGATCGTTGAACAAACCAAAGAGGATTACTATGAAGCTCTGAAAATCAGTTCCACCGGCTGGCATGAGGGCAAGCATGATATCCTTCCGTGGTTCATGTATCTTCTTTCGGTCTGGCGCAGGGCCTACCGCGAACTCGAAGAGCGGGCTGAAAGGGCGCGGCCTAAGCGCGGATCCAAGACCGATTTGGTGGAATACGCCCTCGAGAACATGATCGGTCCGTTCGGCATTTCGGATGTTGGGCAGCTTTGTCCAAGTGTGAGTCGGGATACCATCCGTCTGGTCATGAACCGCTGGCGGAAGCAAGACAAACTGGAAATGCTCGGGAAAGGCCGGGACGCCAAGTGGCAGCGAAAAACAAAAAAGTAGGAACACCACTTTAATGTGGGAATAAATGTGGGAATAACTTCATGGCATTGCCGAAATAACAAACATAACACCCTTTGCGATAGGCAGGCAAGGATCGATGGTGGGCATCATAAACGAGGTTTTGATAAATGGCAGAACAAAACTGATGCTCTCGTAAAAAGTCGTCACCCCGGTGAAAACCGGGGTCCAGGTGACTTGTAAGTATCTTAAATAACTGGATTCCGGCTTTCGCCGGAATGACGGAAAGAGGGAATTTTCGACTTTTTACGGGATCATCAAAACTAATCAGCTAATCATCCCCCCCATCCGCCGGGAGGCCATTGCGGTCGTGCGGGGGGAAGAGGATTTTGTGAGCTGCTGCGGCGGGCCCTGGGAAGAGCAAATTGGACAAGTTTGAGGAGGAAATTGTGGCCCTATTGAAAACGGGCCCCAGGCAGAACTATATTGCAAAGAAATATGGCACGACACCTGCGAACCTTTGTCAATGGTTGAATAAGAAAGGCCTGAATGACATCAGGCCTGAATACTGATTTGGCCAACTGACTCGCAGAGGTAAGGACTGTGCTCCCGAGAGGCAATTGCAAAGGATAGTGTTTTATGACTGCCCAATTTTCCAGAGGCTGGAAGTCCTGTCAGGGAAATTGCCGGTTCATTTCTTTACCATGCCCGTCCTTGAGTTCACCTGCCTTAAGATATCTGCGGAAATCTCACCATATCGGCACATTCAGGTTTTTGTTCTCAAGAAGAGGACCTCTGCCATTCCGTTTGCGTCTAAGGTGCCTATGTGGTAAATTGCCATAAATCTTGCAGGTTGATCAAACTGGAGTTTAATCTCTTGCCAAAAGCATTGGAAAAATTGATCAAGCGAATCATAGCCGAAGAATTCTGGCCGGAACCCGCTGTGCGTGCTGCCAGACGGTTGAAGGATGTTGGCGCTGCAAAAGCAGATATCTTGGGCTCGGATATAAACCAAAGTATCAAGGTTCAGGTTGCCAATGCTTTGAGAGACTTGGAAATAGCTAATCGATGACGGATGAAGAAATAATAAAAGGAGCCCTTGATGACGTCGCCGGATACACAAACGTTGTTGGATAAGGTCGAAAACAAGACCGGATACCGTGTTTCGATCGTAGTTGACGGCAGTATCTCGACACATTCGGGCATGGTATCTGCATCCCAGCCCCGCCCGATGCACTTGATCAAGATTAACCCGAAATTTGAAAAGTACGGAGACTATCTGGTTGCAATTCAATGCGCCATGCTGCTTGTTAAGTGGGCAGATCCCGATCGAATTGCCCAATTTGCCGTACGTAATGAGAAGGCCGAGTCCTTGATTGCGACATTTTCAAACGAGGCCCAGGCACAAAGACTGACCCCGGAAGCCGCCAACGATTACGTCAGGATGATAGTTCCGGGCCTGCTCCAACAGCTCAATTCCGTCCCCATTCAACTCATCTGCATGGATATGATTACCGAGCTTTGTCCAGGTCTTGAAGCCATCCGCAAAGAGTACGTAAGCAGTGACCTTGTTGAACATAGTCGCGCGTTCAGCAAAAGGATCAGAAAAATGACACCCAAAGGCATCTTTGACCGCAACGCTGCGATGAATGCCGCTTATGCCATCAAGTGGTCCAGAATCTCAGGTTCCAGGACATCACTTTTACCGTATCGTTCAATGGGTTATATAAATAAAGGGACAATTCTTCTCGATGCTTACGAAGAGAACGCCCGAAAAAGGGACCCTGACCGTCATGTTGAAATTGTGAACAGCTGGGCCAGGATTCTGGAAATGGAAGACTGGTATGAATGGCAATTCAGAAAAGAGGGACGGGATGAATGATGAACCTGTAAGTTTTGACGTTAATATCACCGAGTTTGATTTTGAGATATTGCCGCTGAAAATTGACGCTGATTTGCTCAGAAAAGACCAAAAACTACGCGAGAGGGCCATTACCCTCTTCTATGAAAATCATCTGGAGAGCTTGGGTGGCGAGGTCAAAACCGAAATAGAGGGTGATTTTGTCAGAGTTTTCTGGTGGCCCGGTTCTACCAAGAATGTCGATGAGGCTGTCGAGTTTGCGGTTGACCTGCTTTCAAAAGGCGCTGTCGGCCACGCAGAACCACTTCTCGAAAGCCTCCATTCCCTTTACCCGGACCGTCAGGACATCCTGTTCAACTATGGCATGATGCTCTGCGATCAGGGCCGATTGGAAGAGGCTGTCCAGCTCTTGTCCCGGCTTACAAATCTTAACCCTGAAAATGCCAATGCCTGGAATGCACTGGGTATCGCTTATCTGAGGAATGGCCGGCCTGATGATGCCAGGCAGGCGCTACAAAAGAGCAACGAGGCCGATCCGGACAATGGCTATGCTCTGCGCAATCTGGGGGGACTGCTTGCAAACGACAATCCGTCCGAAGCTCTGCCATATCTGAAGCGGGCGGCAGGAATCCTCACGGATGACCAGCAGACTCAATATGGTTACGCCCTGTGTCTGCTCCAAACCGGCCAGCCCCGGAAAGCGGATGACGTTTTCAAAAAAGCCATGGAGATCGCTCCCCATTCCGAGATTGCCGAACAGGCCCGCATCCAGAGAACAAAAATCGCTCAGGAGACCCTGCGTGCCAATGCTCCGGACGGAATTCGCATGGATGCGGTGATGTACTGCCTGTCGGCACTGGAAAAGTTCGATAAGATCGGTCAGCAAAAAGCCATGGCGGTTACCACGGAAATCGCCATGCTCGGCAGGGGCGGGTTGGACATCAACAATCCTGAGAAGAAATACACTCTCAAGTCGCTGAAAGGTGATTTTTCGGGCCTCCAGTTGGTGAGCTATATGTACGTTGGTCTAAAAAGCATTGATCCAAATAGAGATGTCGGCATCGATTTGGAAAAGGAGTACAATACAGCACTTGGACTCTTCAAACGATAGAACGTTGAACAGCACTTGGACTCTTCAAACGATAGAACGTTGAACAGCCCTTAGCCCCCGGCATTTCTTGAATTTAATTTTGCATCAAAAAACATTGAATAACTTCATATATCAATCCGATATTGTTTAACATTGAAAGGCTGTCATACATACCAGACTGAGAGAGTTGCTATGAAATTGATGATTCCCCTGGCAGACATCATGCTCACCCCGGGCGAGCGGCTGGATGTTTCGGATTCCCCGGATGAGATGGTGATCCAAAAGATCAGGAAGGCGTACGGTGTGATCGCTCGCGTTATGGATATCTCCGTCCGGGAAGGCATGGTTCACATTGAGTTCAGGAATTCCACCCCGGAAAAGTTCGATGAAGCCATGGGCATGCTGAAGAAGGGCGTCTCTGAAGCTGAGGATGGCAAGCTCCTCAAGGCTCTGAAGCTTTT
>JBBSAR010000420.1:0-4149 GCA_038252125.1 Desulfatiglandales bacterium | reverse complement strand
CTTTCACCAGCAGCGACTTTCATCGCCTATAATTACAACACGCCAGTTGATGTGAGAGAGTTTGAAAAAGAGGCCAAGGGCTGCTACGAGAAAGCCGCTCCGGTGAGCATTGC
Source organism: Desulfatiglandales bacterium (assembly GCA_038252125.1). GTDB lineage: Bacteria > Desulfobacterota > DSM-4660 > Desulfatiglandales > Desulfatiglandaceae > DUZB01. The sequence continues at coordinate 4,036 of JBBSAR010000420.1, read as the reverse complement.
CGACGCAAACCTGGCCATCTTGGTGTTCGAGTCCGCACTCCTGGCCACCCCGGATGCAAAAGGCGCATTGGGGCTGCTCCTGAACAATCCGGCATTTTTCCCATTCCAGCTTCCCGTGATAACCGGCAACTTTGTATCCCAACGCAGCGACCGGATCGAAGTGGTTCGCTATGGACTGGACGACGAGTTGCTAAAGTTGAAGGGCAAGTAAGAGAGGGCCTTTGAGAGTTCGAAAATGACCACGGGCTCTTCGGCCGTTTTCCATCCTGGCTGCCAGGACGTGGTTTTCGGAACTGTCAAATCAGAAGAAATATCGAAGCCGGAGCTCCACCCTCCAGTCGCTCTGTTTTTCGCCGTATTCGGTCTGGTTTCCGCCCACGGGGATAATGCCCCTGAGCCGCATCTCCAGATTGGTGATGGGGCTGTAGTCGAGTTCGGGCGTAAGATTGAAACTCCAGTCGTTCATGGCCACGATAACAGTGAAGGCCGGGGTGAAGTAGAGGATGTCGAAGGGTTCTTTCTGGGTGAGCCTTAGATAGAGGTAGTCCTTCAGCGGGTTCCGCCATGAAAACCCCTCCTTGGTGATACTGTTGATGGCGCCGAACTGGGAGCGATTCCCGGTCTGCTGGTAGCTGTCATAGGCCTGGTCGATATAAGCGTACAGGTTTTGGAGATCGCCCGGGTTTATACCCTCGCCGTTGTGATAGTATTCGAAAATGGCGGTCAGGTCCGTTTCCGTCAGATAGCGCGTTCCCAGAAGATAGCTCCAGACATCGGATTCACTGGTCAGGACCTGGCCGTTTTCCAGAAAGGTCAATTCCTGGAAATCGCTGATCCAGGCCACCTCCCCGTGGATCTCCAGATTGGAGAGGAGGTTCCTTGAAAAATCAAACCCCAAACGAGTGGTACGGCTGTCCCCGGTAAAGAAGAGGAGATCCAGGTCCGTGTCGTAGAGCAAGGCATAGAGTTTGGCCGCCACATTCACATGGCCGGTCTGTCCGAATTCGTCGTTAATATCCTCATAAACGGGCAGGATTACGGGCGTGAAAGCCAGGGTCTGAAGCGGTCCGCCGAAGCTCCGGATGAAATCCGCCCCAAGGAGATAGTAGCCCTCCAGGGCCTCTTCCGGGTCTTCCGGATTCTTGGGACGGTCCACGAAAGAGACCGGATTCCAGGCGTATCCCTTCCCCCATTTGGTTACCCGTTTGCCCGCCTCCACGACCATGCGGGGGCTCGGTTTAAAGGAGAGATACCCTTCCATGAGGGTCATATTGCCGTTCCAGCCGTCAGGATTATGGGTGAGGAAGCTGTCCAGCCTCGCAAAGGCACTCAAATCCCCATACTGAAAGGCGCCTTCCAGCCGCGCCCCCAGGTTCGATTCCTCCATCGTGGCCGCCGGTTGATCTTGATAGAACTTGAGCTTATAGAGCGCCGAATCCGGGTCAAGACCCGAAAGGGTGGGTTGGACCTGGAGAAACCCGCCAAAGGCATAAGGCTTCTTTTCGACCTCTTTTTCGATCTCGGACATGTCAAAGGTGGGGGTTTCCTCGGACATGGCCGTTCGGCACAAAAGGCCGACCAGGACCAATGCCCACAAGAGGAAAACCCCTGCCCTCATCGAAGGCTCTCGAGTCTGGGCATGAAATTCAGGGTGAAGGCCTCGTCCGGGATCTCCCTGGCCTTGACCTTGGCAAAGATCATGTAGGATCGGTATCCCTTGTAAAGAGGGCTGTCCGTCTCCACAACGGCCGGCCGCACGACTCCTCCACCAAAGTCTTTGATATCTTTGAAATAAAGGGTTTTAATGAGCATGGCGGCCTCGGTAAGACATTCAATTTTGGTGGGAAGCAGCTTCTCCTTGTCCACCCACATGCGGAGCTGGTCATAGGCCACGGTCCTGGTTTTGGCCTTCAGGTGAAGCAGGGTTTCCTTTTCCTGCTCCTCCACCTTTGCCACGGTATACTCTTCGGTATAGTCCAGTTGCAGGATATCCGAGTTGTTGAACACGCCGCCGATTACCGATTGGAGGCTTGTGATGCGAATCGGCTTTCCCACGTTGGGGATATAGAGCCACATGTTCTCTCCCAGCCTCAGGGTGGTCCGTCCCTTGTCGCTGGCGGGGGAAATGAAAAGGCCGGCGATCTTGTCCCTTCCCTTCTTCACCGTAAAGAGGATGAACTCCTTTTTTCTCCCGTCCGGCTCCACGTTCACGAGCTTCCGGTACATCTCATAGGAATCCGGGGAAAGGTTCTTATCCACCCGGGCAAGGATATCGTTTCCATCCGCGGCAAAGGCGGGAATTGCGACAAGCAGGCCTATGAACAGGCCTATCATTCTTGATATCATCTGTTTTCTCCTGTTTCATTTGTTTATTTATACGTGTCCCAGGGCCTGAATGGGGTCCATCCGCGCGGCCTTGAGGGCCGGTTGCAAACTCGCGAGAATGGAGACCCCGATCACGATCCCTGAAATGGTAATGAGCGCCATCGGCTCAATGGTCGGAGAAAGAATGAGCCCGGTCTGTCGTCCGAAATCAAAGGATATTTTCGCCGCATGAAGTGCGTAAATCGTTACACCGCTCAGAATGCTCCCGATGATGGCGCCGATGGTCCCCATGAGGAAACCTTCCAGCAAAAACATGGCGAGGATTTTTCTCGGCAGGGTCCCGATGGCGGCGATGGTCCCGATTTCCCGGACCCTTTCATAGACGGCCATGATCATGACGTTCATGATACTGATGAGCACAATGGCCACCAGCATGATCTTGACGAACAAGGTCATCATGTCGATCATGCGGGCTATATTGTAGAAGGGCGACAGCTTCTCCCAGGTTTGCACGTCGAAGATAGGTTTTCCCTGCTTGTTCAACTCCTTAGAAAGCTTTTCCGCCAAAGCCGCGGATACTTGATGAAGCTTTCCGAAATCCTTGATCCTCACGGCGATTTCGCTGATCTCGGGCTGATCCATCCTCAGGATTTCCATTGCGTCATCCATGTGGACATACCCGTCCCTCCCTCCGGGGCCGGTCGCGCTTTCCAGGATCGCCCCTACCTTGAGCTGTTTTCCGTTCACCGATCCGTCCCGGTTTGTGGCAATGACTACCACCATGTCTCCCACTTTCACCTTCATGCCTTTGGCAAGAAGCTCCGGCACAAAGATCTCTCCCTTTTTGAGGGCCTTTTCCCCTTCGATGACCCTGGAGAGAAGGAGAGGGACCGTTTTCGCCTCCAGTTCCGGGTCCACTCCATTGAGCCGGATATTGGTGGTCTCGATGAAATTGCTGAACATGCCTCCGAATTTTATCCTCGGGGAATAGGCCTCTATCTCAGGCATCTCCTTCAACACGGCCTCCACCTTCCGGACGGCGCCCGGCTTCAGGTTCATGGTAAGCGGCAGGCTTTCGATGGCGGCGAGGTAGCCTTTTCGATGAATCTGTATGTGCCCCACAAAGGAATCGGTGATCTGCCCGATCATCATACCCTTGAAGGAACCGGTGACCGAGATGAAGCATGTCACGAACAGGACTCCGATGACGATGAGGGACAGTGTCAGCAAGGTCCTCCGCTTGTATCTGGACAGGTTCCTTACCGCAATCTTGATGAGATTAGCCATTATCTCGCCCTCCATTTTTTCCGTTTGTTTTCAAAACACCGTCTTCGATTCGAAAAATGACCTCGGCTTCCCCGATAATCCGGTGATCATGGGTTGAAAAGACGAAGGTCGTCTCCAGTTCGTCCCGGATTCTTTTCATGAGCCTGAGAATGCTCATGGCCGTGTCGTGATCCAGGTTGGCCGTGGGTTCGTCGGCCAAAACCAGATCGGGATGGGTCACGAGCGCCCTTGCAATGGCTACCCGCTGTTTCTGACCGCCCGAGAGCTGGTCGGGCCGCTTGTTCCGCTGATCGCTCATCCCCACCGCCTCAAGCAGTTCCTCTACCTGTTTCCTCCGTCTAAGTGCCGGGACATTCTGAACCACAATCAAAGGGTATTCCACGTTCTCGTATGCGGTCAGTATGGGAATCAGGTTGAAGCTCTG
>JBBSAR010000419.1:0-4156 GCA_038252125.1 Desulfatiglandales bacterium | reverse complement strand
GATAAAAAATCATCGAAAGTCACGCATCACGGTTTTGCCTATACCACAACATATTAAAGAGACTTGTCTTTATGAAAATGGCCGAAACATAATTGGGATGAACCACAAACCAAGAAGTTGCAGCCACAACATTTTATTATTGGATCGTACTTGACCCCCAAAGCCTTTTTCAATACACTCCCCCCGAAAATTGCGACTTCTTATCACCACCCTCACCGAGCCTGTTTTTGCAAGAAATCGGGATTATGGATTCGACAATTCAGAAAATGCCGTCGGGGTCCTGATGGAAAGGAGCCTCACTCTTCAGGGGAATTTGGGTCCCCATCACCGAAACGAATATTAACCGGAAATGGATGCTGGACAACTTGCCTGTACACCGGAAGAGATCAGGGAACTCAGGAAAATCGCCCGCGGCACCCATTCAGGAATATGGCGGATCAAGCGGGCTAAGATCATATTGCCCATAGGCATGCTGTGTACGTTCTGGAACTATATTTCAGGAATACCCGTTTCAACGGAGACGGCGTCTTCAAAGTGGAAAAACTCGGAGATGACATCCGGAAATGGACTCTGCTCCCAGCGGGACGGAGAGAGCGGGAAATTCTGCAACTGGTGGGGCTGAGCTGCGCCGGCCTTCCCTTTGTCCCCCGCCTTCCCGGTGATTTGACACGCTTCAGGGGGTGGCATGACAACCCTCTTCGGATGGAATGCATCTTGGCCCGTCACAATCGGTGGGATGGCATCCCCCGTATGCCGTCTATTTTCGGGAGTGGGCTGAGCATGGACGAAGCCGGCCGGCTCACCCCGCTGAACCGTCATTCTTGTAAGCTTCTTCCGCCTGCCGTTCCTGTCGTCAAGGTCAGAATGGGAAATGGCATCAAGCGGTTCTTTCTGTTGGGCTACGGGCCGGCCCCCTGTTTCCGCGAAGGACAGGATGATTTTGACTTCGAGGATCCGTTTCATCGCCTGAGGCGGTTCAAATCGCTCTATGACAACAACACCCCGATCACGGACCCGGTAGCTTTTCTGGAACGACTTCATTATAAGGCCATACGCAAGTCCAGGTATCCGGCCCGGCAGACCATTGATCGTCTGTGCCGACTCCTTACGGAATATCTGGACGTGGATACCAATCCCTGGCTTGAGAGAACATGTAATTTCGGCCTGCAATGGGCTCAATTGAAGGCCTGGCAAAAGCGGGCATGCCTGCCTGTGCTCGATGCCGTGCGCTATATGGTGGACGCCTTTTCCGTGAGCGGCAAACCACTGGATCAACCGGGCGTCATGTTGCTGGATCGTCCCGAACTTTTCTGCGCCGCCGAGATGTTTCCAAAATGGATAACGCTCTTGGATCAGCTCTTGCCTTCCATGCAATGCCTCCTGTCTATTTCTGAAGAGGCCCGGTCCCGGTTTCCTTCGGATGTTCTGATGAAACACCTCCCTCTGCCCGCGCCCCCGGCCGAAGCCCCGGAAAAGAAACCCCCGAGACGTGTCGGCGGCGGCAACGTTCTGCTCATCCAACTCGACGGCAGGCTCCCGAACCTCGCACTCATGAAACTCAGCCGGTATTATAAGGGGAGGGGTAAAAAGGTGATTCTTGAGCGCCGGAAGAGCACAATCACCGGGGCGGACGCGGTGTACGCCAGTTGTGTGTTCACCCAAACGCCTTCCTGGAAACGAACAGCAGACCTGAAACGGTTTTACGGAGACTCCCTTATCCTCGGGGGCTCCGGGGTGGACCTTGAGAAGAAGCTCCCGGCGGAAATAGAAGCCATGCCCGCGGACTATTCACTTTATCCTGAGTTAGGGGATCATGCGATCGGGTTCCTCACCCGGGGCTGCCCTTTTCATTGCCCTTTTTGCATTGTCCCGAGGAAAGAAGGGGACGTCCGCCAGGTCAGCGGTCTGGATGAACTCCTTCAAGACGACAGAAAAAAGCTGATACTGCTCGACGACAACATCCTCGCCCATCCTGATGCCAACGCGTTTCTGGAGGAAATGGCCCACCGAGACCTTCAGGTGAATTTTACGCAGACCCTCGACATCAGCCTGCTGAACCGGGAAACGGCTGCCCTTCTTAAACGTATCCGATGCACCAATACAAAATTCACCCGTACGGTTTACCACTTCAGCTTGAACGACACGCGACGTCTGGGCTTGGTCGACAAAAAATATCGGTTGATGGGGTTCACTCCGGGCGACAATGTGGAATTCGTCTGCATGTACGGGTACAACACCACCCTGGCCCAGGACGTGGAGCGTTTTCGGTTCCTCCGTTCTCTTCCCGGCGCCTATGTATTTGTTCAGCAATACCAACCGATTGAAGGAGGACCTCTCCCCCAGCTTACCCATTATTTTGACGGCAACGCAGATGAACTGATTGACGAACTCATCCGCATCGTATTTACCCAGAATATGAAGAGCATGGAAAAATACTACCGGTGGCTGAGCCGCTTTTACGCAACAACCTTCAACCGATTGCACAAAGGCCTGGTGGACGCCATTTTCAGATATAACCACCGCTTTGAAAAGGGCCACTATATGGCCACAATGGCCGGAACCCGGAAGGACATGAGGCTGCCGTAACATAAAGGATGGCAAATCACATGCCCAGGTATGCGGAGCGGATGGACGAATCGTCCAGGAGCTGTTTTCCCGTTCCCTCCCTGGTGACTCTTCCAATTTCCATGACATAGGCGCGATGCGCCAGACGGAGCGCATGTTGGGCATTCTGCTCCACGAGCAGTATGGAAAGGCCATGACGGTTGATTTCCCCTATCGTCCCGAAAAGCTCGGCCACCAGCAGGGGCGCCAATCCCAGTGAGGGCTCATCCATCATGAGAAGTTCCGGTTTTGCCATGAGGCCCCGTGCTATGGCCACCATCTGCTGCTCTCCCCCGGAGAGCGTATGGGCCATCTGCCGTTTCCGTTTCGGCAAAATCGGGAAGAGTTCAAATACCCACTGAAGCGTCTCTCCCCGAAGGGACCTCGCCTTCTTCGGGTAGGCCCCCAATTCCAGGTTTTCAAGGACACTCATATGCGGGAAAAGGTGTCGTTCCTCGGGAACCAGACATAAGCCCATATTCACCACTTCTTGCGGACTCAAACGTTCAATCACCCTGCCCTGAAATCGGACCTCGCCGGAGGCGGGCCGTATCAGCCCCTGGGCCGTTTTTATGGCTGAACTCTTGCCGGCGCCATTGGACCCCAAAAGGGTGACGATCTCCCCTTTCCGAACAAGAAAGGAAACGTCCCAAAGGGCCTGAATGGCCCCGTAAAATACGTTGATATCCACCACCTCAAGCATGGGAGGTCTCCCCGGCGTCCTCGAATTTTCCTATGTACGCCTCCACGACCTGCGGATTTCCGACGACCTCTTCGGGAGTGCCTTCCGCAATCTGCTTCCCGTAACTAAGAACAATGACTTTTTTGCAGAGCTCCATGACCACCTTGAGAATATGCTCGATAAGGATAATGGTAACGCCTTTGGCCTGAATCTCTAAGATCGTATTCATGATTCGCACAACTTCCGTCGGGTTAAGACCGGAAACCACTTCGTCAAGAAGCAGAAGATCCGGAGCGGTTGCCAGGGCCCGCGCAATCTCCAGACGCTTTCTCTCCACCAGGGTCAAATCCTCCGCCGTGCGGGTCGACTTACTGCCCAGGCCGACAAATTCCAGGATTTCCATGGCCTCCTTCGAGCGTTTGTCCCTGGATGGCGGACGCAACCTGCCGAACCCCAGTCCGATGAGGACATTTTCCATGGCGGTGAGGGAGTTGAAGGGCCGGACCAACTGGTACGTCCTTGCAATACCGAGACGGCATACCCGTGCCGGCCCCATCCTGGAGATGGCCTTTCCCATGAAAAACACCCCGCCGTCAGTGGGCGCCATTGCCCCGGAGATAATATTGAACAGGGTGGTTTTTCCGGCCCCGTTGGGTCCGATAATTCCCGTTATGGCATTTTGTTCCACCCGCAGGTTGATATCGAACAACGCCCTGATGCCGCCGAAGGTCTTGGATACCGCCCTGCACTCCAGAAAGCAGGTCATGGCGTTTCCCCCTCCTTGCCGGTTTCGGAATGCCTGAAGTAATCAATCTCTTCTCCAAAACCCATCCACCCGACGATCGGTTTAATCCAGCGGGTGCGCACCAG
>JBBSAR010000418.1:0-4190 GCA_038252125.1 Desulfatiglandales bacterium | reverse complement strand
TTATTCCCGGCGCCTTGACGGCGGCGATATTCACACTTTCATTATGCTGAAACCCAGTGGCCCAGGAGAGCAGCGTGGTGATAACGACGGCAACCAGAACATTGGGGATCTTCGGTGATATTCTCCTCAAGCTGTACATAATAGCAAATGCCAACACCCCCATGCCAAGCGTCGGCCAATGGGTATAATGCCAGGCCGCCTGAAAAACCCGCATGATCGTCTCGTAGTGATGCGCGGCCTTGTCCACAAAGACTCCGAACATTTTTGACAACTGAGAGGATGCAATAATGATCGCGGCGGCATTGGTGAACCCGTTGACAACGGGGTGAGACAGGAAATTTACCACGAGCCCGAGCCTCAGCACCCCCAACGTAAACTGGAAGGCCCCTACCGTAAGCGCCAACAGGATCGCGTAAGCGATATAGCCTGGACTTCCCGCCGTGGCGAGGGGTTCCAGCGAAGCCGAAGTCATCAGGGAAACGACGGCCACGGGGCCGGTTGCCAACTGACGGCTTGACCCGAAAAGAGCAGCAACCATGGGTGGCAGGAAGGAAGCATACAGTCCATAATAAGGCGGCAGACCAGCCAGTTGAGCGTAGGCCATGGACTGCGGGATGAGCACAAGCGCGACGGTAATGCCTGAAAGGAGGTCCGTCCTGAAACTCATCAGGTCGTACCCTTTAAACCAGCCCAGAAACGGAAATACTTTGGTCAACATATGCCTTAACTCCTTCGCAATGATTTTAGCCGGTTAACAATACGTCAACCGTTTTTCAGCATCCGCCTGCACGAGGCAATCAACTCACCGTACAATGCACCGGCATCATAAAGATTGTAGCTGTTGAAACGAACCAACCCATCCGTCAAAGTAAAGACAATCAGCGCATTCTTCCTTGCGGGAATATCTCCGATGGAACCATCTTTCTTTCCAAGGTTGATCGCTTTCTCGAAAATGTCCACAAGACAGTTATAAATATCTTCGAGATATTGTCTGCAAACAGGGTTGCCCTCCGCAAGTTCATAAGCATCATGACGATGCAGAAGCATGAAAAGGTCCGGCATGTGCCCGGCCAGGTAAAGGTAAAAGGAGATGACCTCTTCCACCATTTCGAGGCCTGTTCTGAACTTTTTCTTCTCTATATACTTATCAAATTCATTGATGATCCTGGATTTGACCGTTTCCAGAATCGTCATGAAAAGAGTTTCCTTATTCTTGAAATGGTAAAAGATCGTCCCTTCCGCGGCACTGGTCATTTTCGATAGCTCAGCCATCGAGCTGTCCTTGAACCCCTTCTTCGCAAAGAGCCTTAAAGCGGACTGCAGGATGGATTCCTTCTTCGACATAACCTTCTCCACTCCGAAAATATCCGATACGCTAACTGAGCGCTCAGTCAGTTTCTCTCTAACAATCTTTTGCCGCGGCGTCAAGAACAAAAACTGTCTTTTATAAATAATATGCAACATGATGCAAATACGAACCAACATCGACAGGAAACGAAGGCAGATGGGACGGGAATCAACAAATATACCTGAACGCATACCCAGTTTCAGGGGAACTTTCGAGCCGATTTTTGGCAGGCCGGAACATGGCGGGAAGCACGGAAAACCCACCAAAACAAATCCCGCCGGGTGGCGGGATCAATTTTCTCGGCAAGTCGTAACGGATTATCGCAGACCGTCCTCTTTTTTCGCATCCTCTTTCAGCAGACCACCTATTCTTGGATGGGGACGACCACAGTTGGTCACTACAAGGGCCACAACAATTTCATCAGCCATGGGGGCATCATCGATCCGTACGGACATGGCATCAAAGTGGGTTCTCACGAAAGCGGCGTCTTTGTAATGGGTAGGCACATCGATTTCCGTTCCCATCCCTCCCATTTTCTTGGCGGAAGGAATGATGGCTTTGCCACCCCCCAACGCGTCCCGGAAGGGTTTGCCCAGCTTCGGGTGCAGGATGGCTCCGGCGTGTTCCCTCTCTCCCTTTTCCCCCACGATAGCTCCCTTGCCATATCCTTCAGCCTCCTCGGGCTTGATCCCCAGCGCATCCAAGGCCATCTTGCCCAGGATGCCTCCCAGCTCCTCGCCGATATCCATAAGGGGCGTCAAATCCTCCACAAATTCGCCTGCAAAAGGATTCTTGATAACCGCAACCGCGGCCGCTTTTTTTCCAGGAGACGCGAGTTTTCTGCCCCCTTCTGAAAGGATCTCTTCAACAATCGTCACATACTTTCTTACTTCCATAAATAACTCCTCCTGAATGTGGATTCAACTATTCATTCTTTCCCGGAAAAAGTCCGTCATTTCAACCCTTCCCTTCACGGAAAGAAATGCACCGAAAATCATCTCCCGTTCCATGAGTTCCCGGGTTCTTTTCATCCCTCTTCGAATCGCTTCCTGCTTCTTTTCTTCAGATAAGGTTCCTACGGACTCCGTCACCATCATGCTCCCGAGGTCCGTGTACGGGTCCAACTCAACGGCCTTTCGATGGACGACCGATTCGTCTTCCACACAGACCGCATTCCCCAAGACAGTAGCGGCCGCATCAGCAATTGAAGCATCCCGGCCGACAATGCAAGCGGCAGAGGCGATTCCCCGTGTAAGGCTCCTGCCTCCCAGGCCGCTCGTGGCAATGCCCCAGGAACGCTCACTGGAATCAAGGGAGAGCACATGAGAAAAGCTTTCTTTTTGAACGTCATCCCGGATTCCCACCGACACCGAATTCCCTCCCCGCAGTCGGATGGCAATATCGCCCCCATTGTTGACAATCACCCTGGTCATGCCCGAATCAAAAAGAAAATCGGCCACAAAATCCGCGATGGTCCCGGCAACGGCGGCCATGGGCGTCAGATCCGGTTCCCCCATGGAAATCGCACTCGCGATCATCTTTGCAACGACCGGTTCCTCAAGATCGGAGGGAATTTTTTCCTGAACCGCCCTCAGCAAATCCTGAAAGGGCGCAACCCGTTCCAGAATGCCGAAAGAGACCTTTGCAGCCTTTACGTTCATCTCACGCTGGGGAATTTTTCCGATAAATGATGAAATGACCAGCCGCATGGGGCCGCATTCTGCCATGACTGCGCCCTTGTCAAGAAGGTGTATGGCGGTCTCCCGGGGCAAGCGGAAAATCCTCGCTCTAACAAACAGGGAACGGTATCATGGCTTCCACATGTCCCCCCATCTCCTCATAATCCTTGAGGGTCATGGTGTATTCGATGGGACAGATGGTAGCGGGTGTCGGCGTCCAATAAAACGACCCTTCTTTTACGCGACCCACATCCACCATGAAATTAATGCCTCCGCCCGGCAGGACATAGGCGGGAGCTCCTCCCACGGTAAGCATTGCACGCGCTTCATGGACGGCGGCAGTCAGTTTTACCGGATACAGGGCCACTCCCGCCCGTGCGCTTCCTCCCGATCCACCCATATACACGGCGGACACAACGGAAGATTCACAACTCGCGGATATGGCTTCAACGGCCTTTGCGCATTCCGATGTCAGTGGAAGCCTGTGAAAATTCCCGTCTTCGCCCCACTGGAAAAGTTTCGCGTTTTTCCCCGTGGTTTCCGTGATCAGGACTCGCAACCCGGGTTGTGCAAGACTTGTATCCACCCCGGCAATCACATCCAGGGGGTCTTTTATGGACGTCCCCCCCCAGCCGTCCCCATAGTCTCCGAAGTATCTTCCCGGCGTACTCATCCGGTAACGAAGGCGCACTCCCGAGGGTCTTGCCCCCACAAATCGACCGGCTGCATGTTCGCTCATAAGGCTGGTGATATGGGAATCCAGGATGATGACTTCGTCCGCGGCTTCACGAAGCAGAGGAGCAAACAATCCCAGGGTGGCGCTCCCGCATCCCACACGCATATTATCGGGAATAAATCCGTTAATCTCCGGAGCCTTTCCCACCTGCACACGAATTTTACTTCCTCCTTGCACCATCAGTTTCACGGGAAGCCGATTGGCAATATTCGTGACGGTTCTTGCCACCACCAATCCGTCTTTCCCAGTCAGCAGGTTTACGCCCCCGATGGAGAGCATCTTGGATCCATACTGCTCGGTGATCACCATACCCACCTTTCGTTTTCCCACCAGCACGTCGGCTCCTTCTTCTCCCACCTGCAGATCGGTATCGATCTTCACCAGGATGGAACTGTAGCTCAAAGGGGCCTCGGTAACCACGGTGACC
>JBBSAR010000417.1:0-4203 GCA_038252125.1 Desulfatiglandales bacterium | reverse complement strand
CGATGCGCCGGGCCACATTCAACAGGATGTGACCGGAACCGCAGGCCACATCGCAGACGGCAATGGACAAAAGGGCCTTTTCCTTTAACAGGGGAAGTTCCTGGTTGGGGGATTTCTTGTGTTCCTCAATGGCCTGATTCAGTTTGTCCTGAATGACATAATCGAGGGAATGCCGTATCAGGGGCGAGACCAGCTCGTCCGGCGTATAATGTGTACCTGTGGATGCCCTTTCAGATCCTTTGACGAACTCAAAATGAAGCCGGTCTCCATCTTCAACAATCACGGGTTCAAACTCCAGCAACCCCTCGTAAACAGACCCGAATTCCTCGACATTCAGGGCCGCGTAGTTGACGCGCATCCTCTGGCCGGTATTGGGATTGCGGAATACGCTGAGATTAGCCATGCAGCCCATCAACACCTTGTTGTCCAGGCCGGCATGATTCAATTCTCCTAAAGCATCGGGGCTGAAAAGGCGGCCTGCCAGGGGTTTTATGTTCAGCGGACCGCCATACTTTTCCGCTTCAAACAGTCGGAATGTCGCCCGCAGCGCCATCCAGTAGTCTTTGTACCGCTCATCCGCAAGATGGCGTCTTCCGGCCAGGCCGCGGAGACGGCTGACGCTGTAATATGCATAATAAATGTCGCGACGGGCCTTATCGGCATTTGCAGGAAATACAAGGTTCCGTTCCTCAATCACCATGAGGAAAAGCAGACGATAGATCAGTCTGAGTTGGTATTGATAAAGCGTGTGAGCCGTAAGCCTGCCTTGGCGAACCTGTGTGCGGAGAATTTCATTGTCAGGATGATTAAGAAAGCCGTTGGCAAAGGCTGCAATGGATTTTTCCACTGCTTTGCTCAGTCCGTAACGGATGCGGGAGCCGGATTCGAGGGAGTCCTGGTGATAGATTTCAATCAGGGATTCAGAGGCGTCTTCCCGGCTGACGGGCATGCGGGTTATGTGAAGAAGCCGATAGAGGAGGGCAAAATCTGAAAAAATCCCCTCTTCCATGATCTGCCCGATGTTGAACTCGATGTAGGAAAGCTTCACCAGACGGGTGCTGTCCCGCAGGAGCCGCAGAAGATATCCATTGGTCACAAGGGCATAGAGGTGTTCGGTGAGGTTCAGATATTCCTGCACCAGGGCATGTGGCGACATGCGGGGGCCGCTGTCCAGCCGTTTCTGGTCCAGGCTGTGGCGAAACCCTACGATATGGATGGGAAAGGCGTCTCGGTTTGGGTCGCGGTGGGATATGGCGTAGCTCTTGCCGTTGATTAGCTCGGCCCGATGCTGAAACTCTGGATTGTAACCCAGGAGGCTTAGGAGCGGAACCATCCACTGATTTCTGGTTTCCGTTGTGCCGAGCTGATTTTCTGCAAGTCCGGAAATGCGGCGTTGATACATGCGCCAGAGGTCCTGGACATCGGCCCATGCACGGACGATTTCCTCCTTTACCTTCGATGTAGCGCCCTCCAGGTTGAAATCCCTTGGCTTCTGGCCGCGGACCTCTCCCTCTGCGAGCTTTTCCAGGATATCGCCTGTGAGGATGGGTCCCTCGATTCTGATGGAAGGATAGCGCATTATAATCCACTTCTACTTCACGTTTAACGTATCATGAAAGATCCGGCAGAAGAACATACAGGCCCAGAATGTCCATGGGCAGAACTGGATATACCACCTGGTATCTCTTTTTATCCATCAGTTTACTGAATCGCTCATGGGCTTCCACCAGTTTCAATGCCCGTTGTTCCGCCACCTGATTGAACTGATCCTCAAGGGATGGCAGAAGCGTCAGTTCATTTTCAAAAAATGAAGACCTTGCCTGCGGGCTCAAATCAGAGGAGTTTTGTGCCAGGTGAAGCAGTTCCCTGGCTTGCCCGCTGTCCAGAAAGTCGTTTTTGTCTGGAGAGCCTCGGTAGCCCCATAGAAGCATCTCCTCGGCCACCAGCCGGTGCAGCCCTCGTGTTTGCTCTATAACATTGCGCACCCTGAAAAGAAGTATGGTCGTCTTGATTTCAACTTCCCGGCACCGAATCACCGCCCCCCGGGCCGCTCCGTACCTGCCGCGATTCAGGGTTTCAGCCATTACAAACCGGCAGAGCAACTCAACGAATGGATGATTTCTTCCCAGATAGAGGCAGCCATCCGGAGTTGGAGAATCAAAACTGACCCGCACCACAGGCTCATCGGGCAAAGCGCTTGTGAGCACATCCGGAAGATTGGTCTTATACAGGCTGTATCCCTCGCGGTCCTTGCTGATCTGCACACCGATGGGGTGCGTGAGGGTGTTGACGACAAAGGACTCCACCGCCTGGGGATCGCCAATGGCCTCATCCACATCTTTAAGATCTTTTTCAATTTCTTCGGCTTTCACAGCATACTGGGCGAACATGGTCCTGGATGCCTTTTCCCGCCCGGCGGCCTCTTCGATCATTCGGCTGACGCCCAGCTTATTCTTTTCGATGGCATCATCGGTTTCCTGAAAAAGGTTCAATTGCTGTAACGGCTGCGGGTCGTAAACCCTGCTCCTCTCCGGGTTCAGCAACACCGAATGAAGCACTGTATCCAGTATGGTTTGACTTTCTTCCGGGAACGGGATGGCAATGCCGATGGATTTCCGAATTTCTCTGACTTTCTTCAAGATTACATCGAGCACCACACCGTCTATGGGATTGTCGCGACCATAGAGGAGATACGCTTTGACTACGCTTGCTCTCTGGCCGAAGCGATCGACGCGGCCTTCCCGCTGCTCAAGCCGATTGGGATTCCAGGGCAGATCATAGTGCAAAACTGCCGTGAAATAATCCTGCAAGTTGACACCCTCGCTAAGACAGTCGGTTGCAACCAGTACCCGTTTTCCGGACTTGCCCATTTCCTCGATTCGAGTCTTTCGAACCTCGTCTGGATCCTCGCTGGTAACCACTTGAATGTCCAGATACCTGTTCCGCTTTTTTAATGAGGATTCAAGCAATTGGCCCAGATATTTGGCAGTGGCGATATACCTGCAGAAAACCACTGGATTGAAATCGGTCTTGAGCCAGTCATCTATGATCATTTCGGCATAAGCGGCTTTGTAATCGTGGGTCAGTCCCGAAAGTGACTGGAGACGATTCGCAAGGTCGCGGAGCTTTTTCTTTTGCTGTTCCGTCCATGCGACAGATTCGGTCAACTGCCCCTGAGCGAAGTCATTCAGAATGCCGAAATCCTTATCAAGGATGGGGTTTTGCTCTATAATTGCTGTGTCTCCGGCGGCGGATTCAAGCTTTTCCAGCCGGTTGTTCAACATATCTACGCCTGCGGCGGGACTAGACATCACCCCGCGCATGAGGGCCAAGGCGGTCCAGTAGTGCACCCGTTTCTGACCATTGGATGCAGGCTCATTTTTGACCATTTTTCTTGCAAATTCAAGAAGATCATCGAAGATCTGGAGATACGGGCGCGAAAGTTCGTAATCGAATTCTCCTGGATCGCGCTTTGGAAAAGGGGTGTCTTCTCCCATCCATTTTTCAATATTGGCTCGTCTTCTCTGAACAAAATGGGCAGCCAGCCTGCGCCGTTCTTTGTGGCCTGCATGGGGAAGATCCAGTCCTTCAAATTCCGGTTTCAACAGACCCAGAAGCGAATGGAACTCTTCCTGCTTTCCGCTGTGGGGAGTAGCCGTAAGAAGCATGAGATGTTGCTCCGGCCTCGCGGCAATCCGGCTGATGAGGTGATATCTCTGTTGCTGGCTTGGAAGGGCGCCGGCTGGTCGGGCACAGGTGTGGGCTTCGTCCACGATGACCATCTCCGGACATTGTTCTACGAAAACCGCACGCCTGGCATCGCTCTTGATATAGTCTACGGATATCACCTGAAAGGAGTAATATTCATACACGCTGGTATCACCCTGAATATCGCGATCCAGCCGCGCCTGGGTATTTGAGCGAAGGATGACGGCATCCAGCTCCAGTTTGTCCTTGATTTCCGCCTGCCATTGTTCACAGAGGTGTGGCAGGCATATCACGGCAAATCGCCTGATGATCCGTCGTTCAAGGAGTTCCCGTACCACCAGAAGCGCTTCGATGGTTTTTCCAACACCCACATCATCAGCGATGAGCAGTCGGACCGGATCAAGACGCAACGCCATGATCAGAGGCACCATCTGGTATGCCCTGGGGCGGAAAGAGAGCTTGGCCAGTGCCCTGAAGGGACCTGCGCCGTTGCGG
>JBBSAR010000416.1:0-4205 GCA_038252125.1 Desulfatiglandales bacterium | reverse complement strand
TTACCTGAAAATGGCTCATGGAAATCCCCAGGTCCGCGGTAAATTTTTCAAAGGCCCCTGCAACTCTGCCATGACTCTTCAGATCTGCACTCAGGCCTATATCCTCCGTTTTGGCCGCGGCGGGCAGGCTGTTTAATTGGAGATCGTATTGCATGTCGAACGTATTTCGGTCCGTATTCAACCAACCATTCGCCTCCAGCCCGGCATCTTTCCATGTCATGGAGGCCTTTTTTATCTGGATGACCTCCTTTTTCATGGAAGCTTCTGCGTTCAGGGTCACCTGTTGTCCGATATTTTCTATGACAAGGGGGGGAAGTCCGGAGGGTCCGGTAAGGGTTGCTTTCACGTTTGCAGTCATCTCCCTGCTTTGATAATTTCCGCCGGCCCCCACCGTGAGGGAAAGCCGGCCATTCAAGGCAGGATTGCCGGCTGGCAGGAAAGCGGCTAACCGATCGCTTTCAGCTTTGAGATCGATGGAAAATGTTCCGTTTCCCACGTCGGCGCTTGCGTGTTCTGCCCTTAGCTCAAGATGGGGAGCTGAAATCCGAAGGTTGCGGACATCCCATGCGGTGTAATTTGGCGTGGTTCCGGACAGGGTAATTTTTAGAGGACCTTTGAGACCGGGAACCTGGGCCATACGTATTTGTCCGGCCGTAATGGACAGGTTTGCATCGGCCAATCCGGTAAAATCCTTTCTAAACAAGGCTCTTGCATCCACTGACATGTCGCGAAATTCGGAGCCCTGCAGTTTGAGCGTACCCACTTTGATATTTGCCGTGACATCGGGCTTTGTAAAAGGTCCCTTCGCCGTGAACTCCACTGAGGCAATATCCTTTAGAGTAATGCCGGTTCCATCAAGAAACGGGGAGATGTTTACACCGGAATACTCTCCTTTCATGTCCATGCTTTCTCTGGCAAGGTCTGCTTCGCCGCTCAGGGAAATGCCGGCGGTATCCGTTTCGAATGTAAAGGCGCGCACCTCAAGGATACGGGAAGGCGAAAGAGCCGCCCGGGCTTGCAACGCGAAATCCAGGCCTCCCAGTGCCTTGGCGACATCCTCGGGAATGATCCGTTCATCCGGGCGGATTCGTCCCTGCAGGTCGGCCATGATGGTTTCCTTCATCCCCAATTGAAAGTCCAGATCGGCCTTGCCGTAACGGCCCACCTCCAGGTTCAGGTTTCCCTTTACATCTGTTAATGTGCCATTGGCTTTTAGGCTAAGCTGAATCTTTCCTGCATCTGCCAGATCCATGAGCCCGGCCACCAGGCCCCCCTGATTTTCGAAATAGGTAAGCTCCGCAATGATGATCTCATTTGAGAGACCGTAAGAGGCGTTAAGCCTGAGGGCGTCCTCTGCGTGGTTAAGATTTTGAAGAACGGCATCGACTTTCACATCCTGCCCTTCCGTCTCCGCCTTCATGCGGAGGCTGTACGCCATGGGCCTTCCGGCAACCTCTTTGGACAGTTCGATCCGTTTGACTTCCACCTCTTGAATTATAATGCGGGGAAGGGATGGGAGGGTATTTTCTTCGGAAGGTTCTGCTGAAGGTTTCTTCTCTTCGGTAACGGGAAGGCTGGAAACTGCGACGCTTTCCATTCGGAGCCACTGCACATCCAACACTCCCGCAAGAAGAGAGGATATCTTCAGTGAAAAATCGATCCCTCGGGCCGCCAACCATTCCCCCCCCGGTCCTGACAGGGTGATTTGTTTTACAACCAGGGAAAAGGGCAACAGGCCGTCGATTTCCTGAACCTTCACGCGGTAGTCGCCCGCATCCGCCGTGGTCCTTTCAATGACCCGGGCCAGAAGATCTTTCGCCCATCGGGTCTGAAGCCCTCCCCATAAAAGTCCGATAAAAAGGATTAACCCTCCGAGGAAAAACAGAACCCAGCGAAGCAATGTTATTGCCAGGGGGCGTTTCGATTTTTTTGTTTCGTTTTCGCGCATCTAAAAAGACTGTCCTATGCTTACATAAATCTGATAACGACTGTCCACGCCTTCCCGCCAGTTGATGGGGGTTGCCACGTCCAGCCGAATGGGGCCGATGGCGGTGTAATACCTAAGACCCAGGCCAGTACCGTAGTAGAGGTTCTGGCTGCCGAAATCGGGCACCGTGTCCAGATAGACCGTGCCCCCGTCCAGAAAAGGAACAATACCGATCGATTCCGTGATCTTGAGCCGAAGTTCCAAGGAAAATGTCAGTGTGGACAGACCGCCAAGAGGCACAGTCCCCTGGACCGGACCGGCATACTGGTAGGCGAATCCCCGAACGGAACCGCCGCCGCCCGCATAGAAACGAAGGTCGGCCGGCATTTCATCGTGGTCGACTCCAATCATCTGCCCGAAGTCGGCCCGCACGGCAAATACCATCTTATCTCCGGTGTTGAAATTGTAATAAGTGCTTCCAGACACCAGGTAGCGAAAAAACCGAAGATTTCCATCTTCCACATCCTGATAGGGGGCCGCACTCAGGGTAAGATTGTATCCATGGGTCGGGTTCAGGAGATTTTCCCGCGTGTCCTGGCCGGCCGTAAGCGGAAGAAAGGCCAGATGGTAGGTGGTATGCTCATTATCGGTTTCTTGTTTGACCCGACCATACCGGAATCCGACGCCGGCCCCTGCCTGAAAGGTGTTTGTGAACTTTCGATCCAGGATAGCGGATACCTGCACGGACTGAGAATCATAGGCATCGGTTGTTTCGTCGTTAAAGGCGCCTTCGGAGATGAAGGTATTTTTTTTCTCCAGGAACATCGGCTTTTCAAAACGCAGTGAGGCGGTGCGGATTTTGTCGTTGAAGATGGCGCCGGCCGTTAGCTTTTCGGCCATTCCAAAGAGGTTTCTGTGGGTCCAGCTTCCGTTGATCCCCGGACCGTAATCGGTGGTGTATTCAAGTCCAAGACGAATCGTGCGGGGCGAGCGCTCCCGGATCTGTATGGTAATGGGCAGCTCAGCCCGGGCATCTACTTTTCCGGGATTGTTGAACTCGATCAGGCTGAAAAGATTGGTTTCGAAAAGAATTCGCCGGGCCTTCTCGATCAGCCGGTTGTCGTATTTTTCTCCTTTTTTCCATGGGATGAGTTCATAAACATACCTGTCGTTAAGTTTTTTGAGACCTTCCACGCGGGTCTCGCCAAATACGGCCTCCGACCCCGGATTCACTTGAAATTGGACCTGCACCGTATTCGTTGCAAAATCGGCGACCACATCCCGATGGGCAATCTCAGGGAATGGGTAGCCGTTGTTTTTGTAATAGGTCAAGAGGAAATTGCCCGCTTCCACAACCTTTGCGGCTGCATATGGTGCGTGTTCCACAATTCCTGCTTCAGCAGGAGAAGGCGGTGCGGGAATATCTTTGGAGGTTTCTCCGATCAGAGAGATGGAGGCTTTGCTAAATGAGAATCGCGGTCCCGGATCCACCTGAAACAGAACCTTCGCCGGGACTGTTGTGACCATATCCTGCGGAGGATTCGTCTCAGACTCTTCCGGGTTTGTCTGGAAATCAGTGGGCGCTGTTTTCTGTTCCCCGGGAGGAGATATTTCCAGAGTTATCTTGTTTTTGAAAAAACCGAAGGAACGCAGGACTTTTTTCATCTCCGGGAGGTCTTCTTCCCCGCGCCGTTTGAGAAGGGCCATGGATGATGGCGGATTGTTCTTTTTCTGAAATGTCTGGGATACCTCCCCCATAATTTGTGCCGCTTCCGGAGGAGCCTCTCCGATCATTTGAATGTTCACTTCATAAGGTACGCCCGCGATCCGGCCGTGCACGGGCGGCGGTGAAAAGAACAAGGCGATCAGCACAAAAAATGCCATTTTTCCGGCAGTATTTTGGAATACTTGTTTAGCGGGAACGTGGGGAGTTGTGGAAAAGATAGTCATACCTTAAATTTGGTGCATTTTTCCGAAGATTCCTTCTTCGGAGTATCGGGAAGTTATCCACATCAAGCATATTTTTGAAATACCTATCATACCATATGCCGTGATAGAAATGGGATAAAGATGACAAATCCACCGCATCCTATTCAAATTCCCCGGCAACCACAGACGGGTCCATTGTGACTCCATTCAGCCAGGATTTTTGCATAAGATACAATCCACCGTAACCGTGGCGGCTTATGCAGCAAAAACGTTGCCAACATACCGTGTGATGATTAGGTTAGCAATGAAAACGGTTTCCGCAAGGCATCACTGGTAAATCGTCGGCAGG
>JBBSAR010000415.1:0-4205 GCA_038252125.1 Desulfatiglandales bacterium | reverse complement strand
TTCCACCATGGCCGCCCAGCCGTACCAATAGGCATAGTCCGGGTTGATATGAAAGAACCCCTGAAAGGTGCGCATGCGGTGTTTGAGATACATTTTCAGGAGGATCTGATCAACGTGAGAGAGCCTGTTGAGATTGCCTCCGCCCGTCCGCATGAAAAAGAGCAGGTTGGGATAATTAAATGGATAGGCTTCGGGTTTCAAAATGATGCCGTCCTTGTAAAGCCCCGCCACGATATCGATGGCCTGTGCCATCAATCGGTCCGCCTTGCGCAGCATTTCATCGCCCATCTCCAACTGTTTTCGGGCATAGGTTTTGGAATGGCAACGGGTGCAGATCGCGATCTTCCGGTCCCGTTGCACCTGCCATGCATCCCGGGTCAAACGGACCATGTCCAGCTTCTTGACCGTTTCCAGCAACGCCGTGGGTTCGCCGGTCACGGGATTGAGTACCCCCAGGGCCTTGAGAATGGTGATTTGGTCCTGTTTCCACCGCGGATCTGAGGGAAAGGGCAACCGAACGCCCAGAAAACCCCAGGCCGTATGGTTTTCGTGGCTGCCGTCAGGCATGTGGCAGGTCTGGCATTTGGGCGCATTGGCTTCTTTCGGCAGATCACCCACTTCTTTTACCAGTGTTCGTGTCCCGTGCTTGGAGCTGCTCCACATTTCCCATTGAGGATGGTCAAAACCCATATGGCACTGTTGGCAGGCCCGGGGATTTAAGGCTTCTTTTTTCGAAAAAGCATGGCGGGTGTGACATTCATCGCAGGAGTTGTTCAGATAACGATATCCCAGTTTGCGTCGTTCTTCTCTCTGGGCCTTGGTCTTCACTCCCATGCTGTGACAACCACCGCATCCCCTGCCGCCTTCGATCAGCTCATCCGGCTCCAAATGGGTCGCCGGAACGACCATCATGGACGACCAGCCCAGGTTGTGCTTTCCCTTCACAAATTGATTGAACCGATCTTCGTGGCACTGGGCGCAGACCTTTTCGTCCGGCAGTACGGCCAGCTCGCAGTCTTCGGCCTTCATATGTTTTTCGCCATGGCACGTAACGCATCCAACCTCTTCGCCACTGTGCGTGCTGGCCCTCCAGTCCGCCACCTGGCCCGGTGAAACCTCCTGATGACATTTGATGCAGGCTTCATCCGTATCTTCAGCCACGGCCCTCTTAAAAGGAAAGGCCAAAGCACAAAGGATTAGAAATAGAATCCATGCATCCCTGACATATTTCATGATCTGCCTCCGCAAAAAGATGAGAATACGTTTGACCCGGAAAAATCTGCCATGAAAAGACATGGTTGTCAACCGCTTTAAGCAACTCCCGGCCTTCTCATTTCTTTAGGTTGCCACATGCCGTGAATAAAAAAAAGGCAGAGCCGGGGATTGGCTCTGCTTTTTTAACTTAAGGATGTTATTCTTTGATACAGCGTCAAAATTGTCATCATTCGCCGGCTCTATTGACACAGCCTGGTCAGTGCAGGAGCAAAACCGCTACGGTTGTTCCCGCCTTCAGCGTCATGGTTAAATCCTCTTCCTCGCCAAACTTGGAACGAAAAGCATCTGTCCGCCCTACTGAATAGCAGGAATTGATTTTTACCCTGATCTGTTCCTTTCCATCCGTGGGTATCTTTCAAGATCAGCTGATGATCAGATAATCCGACTCGGGCGTGGCGCAAACCGGGCAGTAGGTGAAATCGGGCTTTCCTTCCACCGTGTAGCCGCAGATCGGGCACACATAGAAATAGACATCCGCTTTTTTCCAAGCGCCGAGGTCGGATAACGCCTTTTTATAGAGTTTTGCGTGTTCGGCTTCCGCTTCTTGGGCATAGGTGAAGGTCTGAACAGCGGCCGGGTTGTTTTCCTTCTCGGCCTGACCAAGAAATCCCGGATACATGATAGTCTGCTCGTACGTCTCACCTTTTATGGCATCCTGGAGGTTTTCTTTGGTGGATTTGATTTGGGGCAACTTGATTTCGGCCATAGGGGTGCCCCCCATCCCATTGATGACCTCGGCATGGTTTTTCAGATGCACTTCCTCGGCGCTGGCGGCCGCCCGGAACAGCCGGGCCGCTTTATGAAACCCCTCCTCATCAGCCTTTACGGCATAAGCCAGATATTTGGCATTTGCATTGCTTTCGCCGTTGTAGGCCGTCTGAAGATTGTCAAGGGTTTTGTTCGTCTTGGCCGCTTCAGCACCTGATATGCCTGGAATCAACATGACCAAGCCAAAAAAGATTGCCACACAAAATGTCCATCGAATCCGATAACTTTGGGTTTTCATTGTTCTCCCTCCTTAAAGGTTTGACTGTTTTTATTGTTTATTTCTTTGACGGCAAAAAACGTTCGGAGCTACGATCCGTTCCGGACGACTGATGACTTGTGAACGCTCGCGCCCTGGACGTCCCCCAAGTGACACACACCACAATTTTTGATGGGAAACGAGTTCTGCTGAAGTCGGACAGGTTGCATGTTGTCGGCTTCCATGGATGAAGGGTATTCGGCATGGGGGCTGTTGTGACAGGCTTCGCAATAGAGTCCGCCATGCCCGGCAGACATGCGATAGAGCTTGCCGGGTTCCGCTCCGTATGGGTGGCATGCGATACAGTCCGGTTCTTGAAGCCAGGGCTGCCGTTTGGTATCGGCAACCGTCTGCATATTGCCATGACAGTCTGTACAAATTTTGCCCTTGGCAAACATCACCCCTCTAAGACATTGTGTATTTTTGCCCGGATGGCAATTGTAGCAGCCTTGCAGGTCGTCCCGGATGAATTTATGCCGGCGGTGAATGGCATGTGACAGTGAAATGATATCGCCTTTTGTACCCAATGCATTTGAAGGGTGACAGGAAGCACACAGCACGGGGCGATCATTGAACAGCTTCGTACCACTCAGCCGATCGTGCAGAAGCAGAATGTTCGTCCGATAATTGCCGGTGGCGATGTCCCGCCTTTTTCCGTCGTCATGGCAAGTTGAACAATGCATTTCCGTGGACAGGGGTGCAATGCAGCGGGTTTGGGCCAGAATAGTTCCCGCGGCATCCTTTACCGTGATAATTGCCGTCTGGTAATGAAGAACGCGCCCGTCATCACATATTTCGGTAAGGGGTATTCCCTCTGCGATAAAATGATCTCCGGCCGCATCCATTCTGCCGCTGACCCCTTTCCCCTTAAGGCCGATACCGGCCTCGGGACGTTTGCCGAAAAGTTTTTCGGCATACTGCCAGAAATTGGTTTTATCCGCGGAACGGGTATTATTTTCAAATTCGTAGGAGACGGTCAGGCCATCGGTGACCAGACGGGGGGGAGAGCCTTTTTCGATCACCTGCGCCCAGAGGGTATTGTAAGGCGGGAGGATGCAAAAGGCTGAAAAGTCAGCGTCATAACAGTGCATTCCCAGATCGTTCCAAGCCAGCACCTCATAGGCTGGCGGAGGGGGCGACGAATTCTTGAAAAGGCAGGAAGGAACAAGAACAAGAATAAGAAAAGCTATGCCATAATTAATTTTCATATTGATCGCCTCTATATATTATAAACAGTGCCTCGATCGAGAACTTGGTCTCAATCACAAGTAAGGACAGAGAGGTTTTGTTCTTAAAATCCTTCATGCTCTTCATGTCCTTTGTGGTGAAATAAGGATGGTCGTGCTCATGCAGTCCATCCAGGTCGAGACGAACATTTTGATATAATACTCATCATAATCCGGCCATCATGCGAATTATATAGGGTGAATCGATTAATTATTTGGAAAACAGGCAGTATTTATTGCCTGGTGCGCGCCATTAAAATTCTTTTTCGCAGGAATTGCAACAAATCCTTATTCAATCCTACGATAGCCTACCCGCCGTATGGGAGAAAGTTGCGGCATTTTCGTCGGTTCTTCTCTTGATAAAGCAATCGTTCATAAAACAGAAGAGTTCCGCCAGGGCCTTTTTCAGTTCTTTCTTATCCATAAGCTCCCTCCTATCCCCCTGTATTATTAGGCACAAAGCATACTATTTCCCGGTTGAAAAGGAGGGGCTTCGTTTTGCCATTTGCAGGCTTGACATCAAAAACGAATTTTTTCTATTATCATTTCCGTCTAACGCAGATTAATTTCATTCGGTGGAAAATGAAAGGAGGATGTATGAAAAGACTATTTAGCGGCTGAACGGAAACTGATAAAATTCCCGCATAAGTCTACATGTTGTGAGGTTTTACCATCAAACT
>JBBSAR010000414.1:0-4208 GCA_038252125.1 Desulfatiglandales bacterium | reverse complement strand
TTCACACCCGAATCAATTTTGATCAGTTCCTTCATGGTTTGGTCGCCACCCATCCCTCCCTTGATGGTCAAATCCAAAATAACGAGGTCAAAGGGTTCTCCTGAATTCAAGTGACTCTTGTAGGTTAGAATGGCATCCACGCCGTCTTTTACGGTCTCCACCTTGCATCCTAACCGTTCCAACATCTCTCGAGCCAGGTTTCTCAGACTTTCCTCATCATCCATAACCAGAACCCTTCGGATTTCTGATTGTTGCTTGTCGATGCTGGTTCGGGTTTCAACATGATCACGTTGCACACTTGGTATTTCGTTTTCGACGGCGGGCAGATAGATGGTTGCGGTTGTCCCCGCACCGATTGAGGAATTTACCAGGATATGACCACCATGTTTTTCAACAACCGCGTAGGCAGTGGTGAGGCCCAATCCCATTCCTTTTTGGACACCTCTTTCTTTGGTAGAAAAATAGGGATCATAGATTCTGTTCAGGTTTTTTTCCGGGATGCCTTTTCCTTGATCACTTATGGAAATTTCAACATACTTCCCCTTGTTAAGAGGCACCCAGGATTCTTTATCCCTGTCGTCAATGACTTTGTTTTCAGCCTTGATGGTAATTTTCCCACCCTGGGGCATAGCTTCCATGGCATTGATAAGAACGTTGCTTATGGCGTAATGCATCTGTTTTGAATCATATTCCACGAGCCATAGATCATCCTGGATAGAAAAAACATATTTGATGCCGTCAGGCAATTTGACCTGCCGTGTGATCTCCTCTATCAGACTTCGGACAGAACCTCCTCTTTTTATCGGATGTCCCCCTGTTGACAGGGTCATGAGGCGATGGGTCAGATCTCCTGCTTTGGATGAGGCCTGCTCCACCTGGTCTAAGAGTTCTGCCATAAATGAGTTGGGTTTCGTCAGATCCCGGGCCATGGAAAGATTTCCCAGGATAATGGTGAGCAAATTATTGTAATCATGAGCGATGCCTCCAGTCAATGTGGAGATCGCCTCCATTTTCTGGGCATGTCTCAGTTGCTCCTCCAATTTTTTAGAGTGGGTAATCTCCGTGAAAGCGCCCTGTACCCCTGACAATTTTCCATCCTGAAAGATCAAGCGACTTGAAGATCTTATCCAACGGATCTTGCCTTGTTTGTCAATCATTCGGTATTCGAAGGCCTGAATATGGCCCTCCATGATGAGCTCTCTAAATCTCTCGGCCAAGGAGGCGTGGTCATCTCGATGAACAAATCCCGTCATGTGTTTGCCTATGATTTCAGAGGGGGAATATCCACTTATTGCCTCTATCGTCGGGCTGACGTAGGTCACGGTTCCCGTGATGTCCAAGGCATAAATCACGTCGTTGATATTTTCCACAAGATCCCGATATTTCTCCTCGCTTTTCTCTCGCTCCTCGATTTCCTTTTTTAAGTTACGGTTGAATTCCGCTGATTCTGTGTGAGATTTCTTCAATTTCTTATCTACTTCATGTTTGTAAAGAGCGATTTCAACGACTGCCTGGATTTCGCTCTCATCAAAAGGCTTTACGATATAACCAAACGGTTCCACTCTCTTGGCCCTTTGGATGTATTCCGGATTGCCATATGCAGTGAGAAAAACAATAGGAATGCCCCACTCCTCTTTGATCTTCTCCGCGGCGGTGATGCCGTCCATGTCCCCGGGCATGACAATATCCATGAGAATGAGGTCAGGCTTAAGCTCCCGAGCCATATCAATCGCCTTGCTTGCTCTTTCAGCCTTGCCCACCACTTCATAGCCCAAAGCTGTAAGCATCTCCTCAAGGTTCATTGTTGTGGAGAAATCATCCTCCACAATCATTATTCTCGGCATAGTTTTAACTCCATGAAGAAGGGACCCGCACAAATTTCGGAAGACATACGCCCTAATTGGAATTTGTCAATCGATTCCAAAACGAGATCACCTTTGATTCACAAATTATCTCGCGGCATAACAAAAAAAATACCCCCATATCCTGTTTTGGAAAATGGGGATCGTCACCGTCGGCATCGGTTCCGCCCTCTGTTGCAGGTTCTCTATCTAACTTTTTATCAGAGATTTTTCTGAGGAATTGATGATAGTCGATGTGGGCGCAATATTACAAGTTTTTTAACCCGAGAGCGGGAATTTCGCGATCATTCTTTCTGTGGGTGAGAACCGGTTTTCATTTACTTAATGCTTATAGTTTAATAAAATGATTTTCATTAGTAGAATAATCTCTTTTCTTATGAACCAGCAAAAGGAGGAAAAAATGCTTAAAAAATGGACCTATAATGATTATGAGATCGAGGAAGGATTGAAACCGGGAAGTTCAAAGTTTAGATACTTCTTCATTGTTTCTGAGAAAGGGAAGAAAAAGAGCAATTATTGTGTTTGGATAAAGAAGGAAGCTTTATCCGGGTTTGATCAATCCGAAAATTTTGATGCGATTGTCTCATCTCAAAGAGAAAACTGGCGCAAATGGATTAAGGAAAAAATTGACCAGAAGGACTTTCAAAACCGCGCCTTGAAATTTGACAAGACAGGCAAAATCGAGATTAACCTGTCGGAGATGGACGAGCACGTATCCATGGATTAAAGTCCGTGCCGAGTAACAAGGCGGTTTGCGAGTGCCGGCATTGCATCCGCGCTCCCGTACGAATAACCAATTGCGATCCAGGCCCACGGACCCACAGCTCGAAGCCGATTTCATCTGTTATGGTGAGAGAGTTGAAGCCACATCCAAACGGCGGTTCTTTCCAGAGCCTGATATCTGATAACTTACGATGGCCCTTTTGTTGTCAGAATAGTACTTCTTTTTTCTCTCCAGTAAAAACTTCGCATAATCCATCAACGTCGCAGAAGCTTTTGCGTCAACCGAGCCGGGTAACTCAGCGCACATTTGTTCAATTTCCCGGTCTTGGTTTTCCTCCGGAAGCAGGGACAAATTCCAGATTAATATCGCCAAGGCAGTTGCTACCTTTTCCGATTCCCTACAACACGATGTGGTTACTCTACCTTTGTGGCCGTTGATTGAAACGGCTGTCTCATGCCGATGCGTTCACGCCTGCCGCAGACTCCAGTTTTTCTGCCCCGGCGAGATGGAGCTCTCCGATGGAAGAATGCTCCCTCCAACTTTTTACGTTGATATAAATTATCGGTTGATCCTTCTCTCGGTTGTTTAAAGAGGTTTCTTTGTGCCATCGGTTAAAATTATCCTCTCCATCGACCTGAAATACCACCATGGCATTGCTCGGAATTCTTTCGCCAAGTTCCTCATTTTCCATAAGGTATCTCTGGAACTCTGTTGAAAGCATTGTTAAAAAACGATTGAAATTACCCATGCTGCCCTCCCTTCAGAAATTCCTCTTTATATTTTGGCCGGTTCTCATTGATATCCCACTCCCCTAAGGTTAGAGCACTTTCAAAACTCAGGTCCAAAGGGGTCTTTGTTTTGTTGCCCTTCCTGTCGTATTTATCAACATGTGAAAACCGATGAGAACAGTCGTATCGAACGACCGGCGTCCAGTTTCCACTCACCTTTACCTCCAACTGGACTGCAAAAAACTGAATCCGTCCTTTATCGGACTCATGGTAACCCGCGTTTTCTTACCTCATCATCCAGAACGATTACAAAATCAACCTTTTTTCCCATCAGAACCCTGTCCTCTGCCCTTGACTGATATGTTGTGTTTCATTTCGTTCTACCCTAACTTAACATCCGGTTCAATCATCACGGCGCCGTCTTCGAGCGTAAAATGATTGATGACGGCGCTGCCGTCTTCCCGATGGATCTTGACTGTGTGCCCCTCACGGTAGGCCTTGTAATATTTCCCCTTGGCTCCCCCATACATCTTCTTGAAATCATATTCCGGAAGCATGGGATCTTCGTTTTTGTCTTTTTCCATAGGCCTAAACCCTCCTTCCTCATAAAACATACGTTCAGAAACCGTGGTTTTCCGGGAGCTTATGATTCGAATGACACCTTTACGTTCCGTGTGAATAATAATCAGCACATTTCCCTTTTTCGGCCCTGCAGAAGGCCAAAATCGATGATCAGTCGTTGCCCCTGGCTTTCAACCTCAACGCAACTACCGCCTATCTGTTTGCTGCCACGATGGATGCATACACGCATGATGTCCCCATTCTGCTGACAAAATCTTAGACCGCGTCTTTTAATTTCTTCCCTGCTTTGAATTTAACGGCATTGGATGCCTT
>JBBSAR010000413.1:0-4222 GCA_038252125.1 Desulfatiglandales bacterium | reverse complement strand
CCCGATATGCGGATCGTACTCTGCACCGGATACAATGAGAAAATGTCAAAGGAGAGGGCCCGGGAAATCGGTATTCGGAAATACCTCGAGAAGCCGATTGAAATGGCGAACCTGGCAAGATCTGTTCGCGAAGTACTGGATGCGGGAGGAAACAGGCTGTAGACGGAAAAGCAAGTTCAGGCCTTGAAAGAGGCTGAAGCTGCGCTAAAAAGGACGCAAGTCGCCCTGAGAGACAGCGATGAAAAATACCGCATCTCTTTTGAAGCCATAACCGACTCCATCATTGTCATTTCTTCTCTTCAGGGACAAAATGAAGTGCCATTTCGAAAGCGGATCGGGTGAAGTCCAGGACCTTTTCAAATCCTTCATCCGACAGTTTTCTTGCCTTGTCCTGGCCCCGATAGATATTGATAAACCGTCGTTCCCGCTCTAATTGCAGGGGCAGTTTTCCTAAACCCCATTCCTCCAGAACGCCCCATACCTGCGGGTTGTAGGTTCGCGTGCATCGAAGGATGAAGGGGACGGGATCATGGCGGGCCAGCAGGGCCGCCATGCGCAGAATCAATTCAAAGGAAACGGTTGCGGTTCCGCTCTCAACCGCAGCAAGAAGGGATTCATCCGTAAGTTTGAGACTGCGACTCATATCCTGCAGGGTAAGGCCGGCCACCTCCCGCAGATCTTTGAGATAGGACCCCGCTTCCCGGATCATTTTCCGCTGTTCCGGAGAAGAAGCCAAGGCTTCTCCTATTTTTCCGGAAATCATGCCCCCCTTGGAAATAAACCTCATGGCCGCGGAAGTCATGCCGAACAGCATCTTCACAACGGAGCGCTCTTCCGCGGGGTAGGGCTCCAGAATTTCACCGGGAATTTCCACTGGCACTTTGTGCTTCCCGGTCTTCTTGGGATTTGCCGCGGATCCCTTCGCTTTCTTTACTGTTTTTGCTTTTGTCATCACGACCCCTCTAAGGCTATTCCCGCACACCCCGTTTCATCTTAAAACACCCTGATTCGCGATTCTTTCCTTGATTATCACATTAACCATCGAATCTCAACGAAAACGCAAATGCGAAGGCAATGCAAGGGAAGCCTGCGGTAGTAACGAGACGGGTTCAACCCGTATTTTCTTCCCTGGCAGGGAGTTAGATGACAAATCACTTGAACAAATGCGTCCGGAGGGTTAAGGTACAAAAGTAAAAATAGGAAAGAAAATGATTGCGCCATAACCGGACATTACCACCCCCGCCAAGTTTTTCGCCATTGAAAAGGGATGCCCCAAATGTCAGAAAGATGGTTCGCATGGTAAAAGCATATCATTCAAGTTTCAGTGCCCTCCTGAGTCGCTGGACGACCCCGCCCGAACCTGTCGGTGAAGATGAAATAAAATACTGGCAGGACAAGATGCTTTTAACGCTTCTACTGACCGCCGTCGTTTTCGGATTACCCGTATACGTGCTGAGTGTGGCCCTCTGCATCAAAGAAACGCTTTGGAGTATCGCCGTTGTGGACACCGTGATTTACGGCTGGGTGGTCGTGCTCTTTTTTAGGCGGAGCCTCCCCTTTGTGGTTCGCGCCACAAGCGTCGTCTACATGAGCTATGCCCTCGGAATAGTCCTGCTTCTGACTGTAGGACCCTTCGGCGCCGGACCGGTTTGGCTCTTTGCGTTTCCCGTCTTAGCCGCTGTTTTCATGGGCGTCAGAACGGTCTTCATGACACTGGCCATCAATGTGGCCACCCTGATTGCGATTGGAATACTGCTTGTCAACGGAATCCTTGAGTGGGATTACACGGTCATTAATGCGGGTGAAAAATGGGTGGTAATCTGTCTGAATTTCATGCTGCTAAACGTCATTGTCGCCATTTCCGTTTCCTATATTTCAAAGGGGCTGCTGATTTCCCTGAAACAGAAAGAGGGTATGTTGGCTGAACTGGAACAAAAGCATGACCAGTTGTTGAACTTTACTCGTCAGCTCGAAGAGGAAGTGATTGAACGAAGAAAAGTGGAGGGGGCATTGCGGGAGAGTGAGGAAAAATTTTCCAAAGCTTTTCATACCAGCCCCTATGCATTAACCATCAGCCGCGTTGAAGACGGAAAATTTTTCGAAATAAACGAAGCCTTTTCCGTGATCACGGGCTTTACACGGGAAGAAGCATTGAGCAATTCCTCCCTTGAATTGAACCTGTGGGTGAACCGGGAAGATCGAAAAACGGTGGTCTCCGATCTCATGGAGGGCAAGTGTGTGGCAAGCAGGGAATATTTGTTCAACCGGAAGAATGGCGGAGTCAGTACCGGTTTATTTTCAACCCAATTGATGTCCCTCAATAACGAAACCTGCATTCTGTCCAGCATCAACGATATCACCGATCGCAAGCAGGCAGAACAGGAAAAGGCGAAATTGGAGGAACAATTCCATCAAGCCCAGAAACTGGATTCCATCGGTCGTCTGGCGGGCGGTGTGGCCCACGACCTGAACAACCTGCTTTCTCCTATTCTTGGGTACGGCGAGATGCTCCTTTCGGATGCCGCCGAAAACGGTGCGACTGAAAAGCCGTTGCAACAGATTGTGAACGCGGGTAAACGGGCACGGGATCTTGTGCGTCAACTGCTGGCTTTCAGCCGAAAACAGGCCCTCCAGTACAAAAACTTCGACATGAACACCCTGTTACGTGATTTTGAAAAACTCCTTCGACGCACCATCCGGGAGGATGTGTCCATCCGGATGAACCTGGCCGAATCCCTTCCGCTCATTAAAGGGGATGTGGGACAGCTGGAACAGGTGGTCATGAACCTGACCGTCAATGCCCAGGACGCCATGCCGGACGGAGGGCATTTGACCATCGAAACCGCTCGGGTGGCGCTGGATGAAAGCTATTTGGAGGAACACAAAGACGTAACACCCGGACCGTACGTCATGTTGATGATCAGCGACACGGGGTGCGGAATCGATTCGGACACGCGCGAACACCTTTTCGAGCCATTTTTCACGACAAAGGAAAAAGACAAGGGAACCGGCCTGGGTTTGGCTACGGTATATGGCATCGTGAAACAGCACGGTGGGAACATCTGGGTGTACAGCGAGCCTGGCCTGGGGGCTACCTTCAGGGTTTATCTGCCTGTCTCGACAGATTCACCCGAGGCTGATGAAGCGGATTCAAGGATCCTGTCTGAATCAGAGTTGTATGGCTCGGAGACCATCTTGGTGGTGGAAGACAATTTACAGGTGCGAAACCTTACGCGATCCCTCCTGAAGCGACAGGGCTACAAGGTCCTGGCGGCGGAAAGCGGGAAAGAAGGGCTCAGTATGATGGATCAACACGAGGGGCCGGTCCACCTGCTCCTGACGGACGTGATTATGCCCGATATGAACGGCAAACAATTGTTTGAACGGATATCCCAAACCTATTCGGATGTGAAGGTTCTCTTCATGTCCGGGTACACGGACAATGTCATTGCCCACCATGGCGTGATCGACCCTGGAGTCCAATTCATCCAGAAACCGTTCTCCATGAAAGGCCTGGCCGCCAAGGTTCGGGAAACATTGGATCGAGGGAACCCATGAATGAAGAAAACGAGTGCATGCCGGATCCGGCGGTCTTGCTTAAATTGGCCGGGATGCGAATGCCTTTCGGCAAATATAAGGATCGGCTTTTGATCGATTTGCCGGAGCCTTACGTGGTTTGGTTCGCCCGAAAAGGGTTCCCTTCCGGACAATTGGGCGACATGTTGCGGATGGTTTATGAGATCAAGGTAAACGGTCTGGAATATCTTTTTAAACCGTTGCGGAACCTATAGCAAAAGAATAAGGAGAGAGGATTTTATGAAAAAGGATATTTTTCGGCAATTGCAGAAAAGGCTGGACGACTATTCCGTTGGGTTTCCGGCGACGGAGTCGGGAATTGAGCTGAAGATCCTGGAGAAGCTTTTTTCCGAAGAGGATGCAGCCCTCTTTCTGGCCTTGAGCCCCCGGGTTGAGCCCCCGGAAGCCGTGGCCCGCCGTTTGGATCAGCCGGTGGAGACCGTGGCGGCCCGTTTGGAGGAGATGTCCCGCCGGGGTTTGCTCTTCCGCCTGGAGAAGGACGACAAGCCCCGATACGGAGCCATCCCCTTTGTTCACGGGCTTTTTGAGTTTCAAGTAAAGGATCTGACACCGGATCTCGCCCGAATGGTGGAGCAGTATTCCGACGAAGGCTTTGATGAGGCCATGGTGAAAAGTGAAGGCTATT
>JBBSAR010000412.1:0-4237 GCA_038252125.1 Desulfatiglandales bacterium | reverse complement strand
TCTTCAGGCCATGCCGCTCATGGCGGTAGGCGGATCCATCTCGGATTTGATACCGATTATCGGCTCCGTGGATTATATCATGCCCGACACGGACAGGTAGGAGGGATCTCATGCTGCCTCTGGAGATAAAAGAAGAACTGCAAGAGCGGATTCGGGAGAGTGAAGCCCCGCGGGAGCAGGCGGTGAATGTCATGTTCGGTATTCAGAATTATTACGGTTACCTGAGCGACGAGGCGGTGATTGAAGCCGCTGATCTGCTTGACATGACGCCTCTTGAAATCGACGAACTGGCTACCTTTTACGACTTCATCTACCGGGAGCCGGTGGGAAAGTATGTGATTCATCTGTGCGACAGCGCCATCTGCTGGATGTACGGAGAAGAATCCGTCATGGAATACCTCTGCAAAAAACTGGGAGTCGCCCCGGGTGAAACCACGGAGGACGGACTCTTTACCATTCTGCCTGTGTGCTGCGTGGGATATTGCGACCACGCACCCGTCATGCTTATCAACGGAAAGCCGTACGGCCCTCTGACACCCGATTCCATCGACAATACCCTGGACATCATCAGGCAGCAGCTTCCTGCATGCGAGGTGGTCAGATAATGGCGGGCGGACAATCCTTTATTTTGCAGGACAGGCAGGAGCACCAGACCATTTCGCTGGAGGAGTACCGCGGGACAGGGGGATACCAGGGGCTTGAAGAAATGCTCCGGAACAACTCTCCGGAACAGATCAAAAAGATAGTCCTGGACTCAGGGCTGGAAGGGCGCGGAGGCGCGGGATTCCCGGCGGGTCGGAAATGGCAACTGTTGAAAGATGACGCCCCTCATCCCAGATATATTGTTGCGAATACGGACGAAATGGAGCCGGGAACCTTTAAGGACCGCGTGCTTCTTTCCGTAAATCCCCACACGGTCATTGAAGGGATGATCATTGCCGGGTATACCAATTCAGCCGAGAAAGGATACTTTTTCATTCGGCCGTCCTATCAGCAGGTCGCCTTGAAATTCGAGGAGGCGGTTCAAGAGGCGAGGGCAGCTGGGTTTTTGGGCAATAACATCTTGGGATCGGGTTATTCCTTCGACATCATTGTTCACCGAAGCGCGGGCCGGTACATTTGTGGAGAGGCAAAAGGGTTGATCCATGCCCTTGAGGGGAAAAGACCCCACCCCAACATTGAAAGCCATCTGACCGAAGCCGGTCTGTGGGGACAGCCCACCATAGTCAACAATGCGGAGACCCTTGCCTGTGTGCCCCATATTATCCGGAACGGAGCGGAATGGTTCAGAAACCTGGGAAAGCATGATAAAGCCCCCGGGAACAAGATCTACAGCGTGTGCGGACGGGTCAAACATCCGGGCGCCTTTGAGCTCCCCTTCGGGACCACTCTTGGAGAGATCATAGAGGAACACGCGGGCGGGATGCTGCCCGGATATGAGTTTAAGGCCGCTCTTCCGGGCGGCGCCTCCACCCGGTATTTGACCAGGGAATTCTTCCACGTTCCCATGGACTTCAAATCGGTGTCAGGGATCGGTCCCGGACATCGACTGGGAACGGGCGCCATTATGGTGTTTGATCAAAGCACGTGCCTGGTGGCCGCGACCCTGAACCTGATAGAGTTTTTCGCCAGGGAATCGTGCGGCTGGTGCACTCCCTGCAGGGAGGGGCTTCCCTACGTGGAGACCCTGCTCCGCGCTATTGAAAACGGGGAAGGAAAGGAGGCCTACATCCCCCTTCTTCGTGAGATGTGCGGCCATATGAACCTGGCTTACTGCGCCTTCGCGGAGGGTGCGGCAGCCCCGGTGACGGGTCTGATAGAAGATTTTTCCGAAGAGGTGCATGCCCATATCAGCGGCAGGAAATGCCCCTTGGAACGGCGTGTTCGAGACAATTGGCCTTCAAAGACGCTTTTAGACAGCGAAAACCTTGAGCCTGGAATCGTGAGCGAACCATCATGCCCAAACTGATTATCGACGAACAGGAAATTCTGGTTCCGGAAGGGACCAAGGTCATCGAGGCGGCGGAGCGGCTGGGAATCATGATTCCCCGGTTCTGCTACCACGAGGCCCTGGGTTCGGTGGGGGCCTGCCGCATGTGCGCCGTGAAATTCGTGGAAGGCCCCCATAAAGGGGTTGATATGAGCTGTATGGTGGAGGCCAAGGACGGCATGGTCGTTTCCACCACGGATGCGGAGGCGGTGGAATTCCGGAGATATGTGATCGAATGGCTTATGCTGAACCATCCCCATGACTGCCCTGTCTGCGACGAGGGCGGGCACTGTCTCCTCCAGGATGAAACCGTTTCGGGCGGTCACGGGATACGCCGTTATCCCGGGAAAAAGCGTACTTATCAGGATCAGGATCTCGGCCCTTTTGTCCAGCACGAAATGAATCGCTGCATCCACTGTTTCCGGTGCAGGCGTTTTTATCAGGACTTTGCGGGATACCGGGATCTGGGGGTCATGCAGATCGGAAGCCGCGAGTATTTCGGCCGTTTTCAGAGCGGACGACTGGAGAGCCCCTTTTCTGGAAACCTTATTGATGTCTGCCCGACAGGGGTCTACACCGATAAACCAGCGCGATTCAAAGGACGGAGGTGGAACTTTGAGCGCGGTCCGTCCCTCTGCCTTCATTGTTCCCTGGGATGCAGCACCACGGGCAGCGCCAGGTACAGGGAGATGGTGCGCCAGGAGGCCCGATACAATGATGCGGTAAACGGCTGGTTCATCTGTGATCGGGGGCGCTTCGGCTTTGACTTTGCCAACCATGCGGATCGTCCGCGAAGGGCGAGGGTGGGAAAAAAAGAGGTTTCCTGGAAGGAAGGCCTGGAGGCCGCGGCGGAAAGTCTGAGGGAAATCGACGGGAATTTTGTTCTCTGTGTCGGTTCCGACCGGTGCAGCCTGGAGACCCAGTTTTCCCTCAAGCGGATGTGCGGCCTTTTGGGTTGGCCGGCACCCCGGTTCTTTATGGAACCAAGCCTCCTTAAAAAGGTCAAGACCGCCACGGAAAGGCTGGATGAGCGGCTGGCCGTTTCCATGCGTCAGATGGAAGATGCCGACTTTATTCTGGCTCTCGGCGTCGATCCCGTGAATGAAGCCCCCATGCTGGCCCTGGCCATGCGCCAGGCCGCACGGAAAGGGGCAACCGTGGCGGTGGTAGACCCCCGTCCCGTGTTTTTGCCCTTTACCTTTTCCCATTTGGCCGTGGCTCCGGAAGCTATCAATCTTTGTGCCGGGGTGATGGTCCGGCAGGCCTTCGAGCAAAACGGAACGGGATCGTTCACCGAAAAAGCGAAGCGATTTTATGAAGCCTTGCCCCAGACCTACGCACCGAGCCCGGATCTGCACGGGCGTATCAAGGAATTGGGTGAAAGGCTCGGGAAGAGCAAAAGACCTGTGGTGGTCTGCGGCACGGACATTGTCAGGCCGGATACCCCCGGTCTGGCCGCGGATATCGCCGAGCTTCTGTATCAGGGAACAGATAAAGCAGGCCTCTTTTACCTGCTGCCGGGACCCAACGCCTTCGGGGCGGGGCTTTTGTCGCCGGACCGGGAGCAGCAATCGGTGCTGGAAATCCTGGAATCGGAGAAAGTTAAGGCCTTGATTCTGGTAGAACAGGATCCCTTCCGGACCTACCCGAATCAGGTACGTCTCGATCAGGCCCTCGATAAGGCCGGACTCCTTCTCGTTCTGGACTACCTCCCTTCCGGAGCTGTGGAGAAGGCCCACGGGGTCCTGCCCACGGTCCCCCATTTTGAGCGCACGACTGTGAGTTTCGTGAATCAGGAGGGAAGGCTTCAAAAAGTGCAGCCGGTTCACCGGGGAGGAACACCCATATCCCAGGTCAGCGAGGGAGAACACCCTCCCAGGACATTCCTGGACCATATCCCTGGAGGAGACCCAAAGGCCGCCCATGAGGTATTGGCGGAACTCTATGCGGCCATCTCGGGTCATGAAGAAGGCGATCTCTTGAAGGATCTCCGGGATCGGCTGACCGAGGCAGATCCGATCTTCAAGGCCCCTTCCTCTTCCAGGGACGGTATTCGACTTCTTCCCCACAAAGTCCTGGAAGACGATGTTTTTTCCTGGAAAAATGAAGAGGCGCGGCTAGGAAAAGATGGGCTGGAACTTTTGCTCACCCATTGGACCTTCGGGACGGAGGAGCTGTCTGCCTACTCCCGTCCCGCTCAGGAAGGGGAAACGGTCCCGATGCTGATCATGCATTCTGAGGATGCGG
>JBBSAR010000411.1:0-4260 GCA_038252125.1 Desulfatiglandales bacterium | reverse complement strand
CCGGCCGGATTGTTGCCTTCCAGCTTGACCAGCACTGTATTGCTGGTGTTGCCGGGCAAGCGCTTCAGCTTCACCAGTGGCGTGTTGCCGACAAACTCCTCGATACTCTTATACATTCCAGTTCCTCCCTAGTTACGGCATCAACGGTTTAGGCAATCTCGCTTTTACTCCCGTGATGCGCGGTCAGAGACGCAGCTTAAAACCCTCAAATCACATCAGGCTGCAATAAAGCCAATTTATCGCATTTACTGTAAACACTCAAATGCATCCGAAAAAAAAACACATGCCATCCTGGATATAAGCGCATTATGCTAATATTATTATATAAGAGGGTATATGAATTCATATCATGAATTCTCCTATAGTGAGAATTTATTGGACGGAAATCAACGTGCGGATATACTTTAAACTGATTTTACGATCCTGTTGTCCTGAATTTAATTCAGTTGTTGCGGGAGACCAAAAAACAAGTTCAGACTCAATCTGAGTAAAACCGGGACTGAGGAAAGTGGAATTCCTTGACCACAGAAATGCCACTCATTATTCTAGCGCATGGTTAATGGCCAACTTATAACGTGAAATACGATTTTTTGTTTTTCTGAGTATTTGTTCATGTTTTATGGCGATCAACTATTTTTGTTTTCAGTTGTTACAAGCATCCCTGCTATCAAATGGCAATAACAAAGGAGGAGGAAGCTATGAAACAGTTCTGGGGCTCGATGGCGATTGCACTAAGTGCAACTGTGTTTATGCTGTACCAAGGAGGCGCTTTCGCTGAAAAGCAGGAGGCGACAAAATCTCAACCCGCTGTAGCAGTAGCGGCAGAAGCGGCCAAACCCGATGAGAAAAAAGCGGAGCCGTCTACTGACAGCATTACCGCGCAAATAGACAAAACTTCATTAAGCAATGGCGGAACCATCACCGTCACGGGCACAGCCCCGCCAGGAAAACCCGTCTTCGTTGAAATATGGGCCGATAAAACCGTCCGCGCCTCCCGCTTCGACTCGGACCCGGACAAGGAAACGGGGATAAGGCCCTACATCTTCTATATGTCCTACGACATGCCGGCCTACTACAAACTCTTTGTGCCCGCGGAATCCAAGGGGGTCCTTGAAAGCATCAAGAAGGAAGGCAAGAAATGGAGTTTTTCCAAGGCCTTGAAGGATCTTGGGGCCGATACCGCTTACTCTGCTCCGGCGAAGATCAAGATAAACCGGTACCAGACCACTCTCACCGGGAGCATCATCGGTTCCCGTGGCGAGTTACTGCCGGCAATGGATGAGAAGGAAAACAAGAAACGTTCGATGCAGCTGGTGAAAGCCCGTTTCAGGAGCGCAGACAAGGTGCTGGGAGCGGGTGTAGTGGTAAAACCCGACGGCACGTACAAGGCCGAAATAAAAATCCGCGAAGGCCTTGCACCAGGAAAATACAACGTCGTGGCATCCGTGGACAAGAAAATAAAAAGCCAGCCGCAGGCCTTCGAGAACAACATACACTTCCCCCTTCTGTATCTTGAGAATGCCGGAACCAGCCTCAACCTGTTCGGCCCCTTGCTGCTTACGCTGGCGGTCACGATCTTCGGCGTTCTCATGGGTGCAGGCGGCGGATTTATCTTGAATCCTCTGCTGCTTACCATCTGGCCATTGCCGCACACCGTAGTTGCGGGAACGGTCATGCCCACAGTGCTGTTTGCCCAGGGTAGCGGCATCTACAATTACTCCAAGATCAAGTTCATCAGTTGGAAGCTCGGCACCGTGATCGGACTGTCTATGGTGCTGGGTGGGTTTATCGGCCCCAAACTGACCGAATTGATCACGCTTGACCAATTCAAGTTTGTCTTCGGCTGGATACTGCTTGTACTGGCTGGACTCATGGTCTGGCAGACGACGCCCGGCTATTTGGCAAAGAACAAGAAGGAACAATCGATTCTCAAGGAATTCCAGAAGAGGGCAGCTGAAGAAGCCGCCAAGAAAAAACAGGCCTAAATCAGGGATAAATTAAGGAGATATACCATGCTAGTGACTTTCTGGGGACATGAGTTCAAGGTGAACATCGTATTGGGTTGCATCGGCGGATTTCTGATCGCGATCATCTCTTCAATGTTCGGTTTCGGTGGCGGCCCATTCATGGTGCCATTATTGACCGTCGGTCTCGGACTGCCGATGTATGTAGTGGTTGGGAGCTCGCTCTTGGCCATCTTTTTCAACACCCTTATAGGAACGGCGCGGCATTTTCAATTCGGAAACTTTGATCTGACTTTCTTTCTCATCATGTTCCCCGCCGCCGTACTGGCCGGCTTTATTGCGCCGCAGATCGCAAAACGGATAAGCCCTGTTGCCGTGAAACGGGTGGCTGTCGCAGGGCTGGTTGTCTTGGCCCTGAACTTGCTAGGAGTTTACTAAGAGCCGAGTTTGAATAATTCGAGCTATTGATGCTTGTGATTGACTCGCTTCCATGTAGTGTTGATGAGCATCAGTAGGCAGGAATA
The DNA here is from genome assembly GCA_038252125.1 of Desulfatiglandales bacterium. GTDB lineage: Bacteria > Desulfobacterota > DSM-4660 > Desulfatiglandales > Desulfatiglandaceae > DUZB01. The sequence continues at coordinate 1,772 of JBBSAR010000411.1, read as the reverse complement.
CAGAAGACGATAGCCTTTTCACTCGTCCCGCTTCTGTATTCCTGCGATGCCCAGACATGGAGATAGTTTTTTTCAGTTGGTTATGGCTGCACAGTAGCAGCAACTTGATTTCAAGATCGACTTCGGAGGCGAAAATGGGTGAAACATCCTCAGTATTCAGCATGTGCGGAATGTGCGCTGTCCGCTGTCCGATCAGGGTTGAGGTTAGCGGCGGCGAGGTTAAATGGATCGAGGGCAATCCGCATGTCCCGGCCATCGCCGGCGCCTTGTGTGCAAAAGGGTCCGCCGGGATTTCCTTTGTAAACGACGCCGAGAAACCCCAGTCACCCATGCTGAGAGTTGGCCCGCGGGGCTCGGGTCAGTGGCAGAAGATCACCTGGGAAGAGGCGCTGGACCATGTCGCAGGCAAGCTTAAAGAGATCACCGAAAAATATGGCGCAAAGGCCATCGCCATCGCCGACAGGGGCGGGGTATTCAACGACCTGACCGCCAGCTTTATCAAGGCGCTGGGCTCTCCCAACTATCTTGACCATGACGATACCTGCGGCAAGAATGTGAACATGGCCTGCCAGTCCGTTTTCGGATATGGCCGCGGCGATCTGGTTTACGATTTTGCCAATACCCGCCATATCGTGCTTTACGGAAGAAATGTGTTTGAGTCGCTGCAGGTTAGCGAAGTAAACAATATTCTTGATGCCCTCGATGCCGGTGCAAAGCTGACCTATATCGACATCAGGGCGACGGTGACCGCATCCAAGGCGGACAAATTCCTCATGATCCGGCCGGGGACGGATTATGCCCTTAATCTTGCCCTGATCCATGTAATCTTGAAGGAACGGCTTTACGATGCCGACTTCGTCAACAAATGGGTGACCGGCCTGTCCGAGCTCGAAAGCTTTGTTTCCACCCATACACCTGAATGGGCGGAGAAGGAAACGGGCATTCCGGCTCATGAGATCACCAATCTCGCGCGCACGGTAAGCATGGCGAGACCTAGGGTGATATTCCACGGCGGCTGGATGCTCGCTCGCTACACCGACTCCTTCTACAGCAGCCGATCCGTCTATATTCTGAACGCCTTGATGGGGAATTTTGAAGCAACCGGCGGGCTGATTGTTGCCAAAGGTGCGAACGATGCCGGCGCAAAGCCGTTACGCTCCATTGGCGCCGGCATCCCGAATGCGCAGGACAAGATATTCGATGCCGAGATGCCCGACAAGCCGCTGGGGACGGGCCACATCCTGAACCTCTACAAGGCGATTAAGACTGGCAAGCCTTACCCCATCAAGGCTTTTTTCGCCTATCGCTACGACCCCATTGCATCCATGCCCGACCCGGATGAACAGAAAAAGATACTGGACAAGCTGGATCTGCTCGTCTCCATCGACGTCAATTACAGCCAAACCGGCTGGTATTCGGATTTAATCCTGCCGGAAGCCACCTATCTTGAGCGGTCCAATCTATTAACCACCCTGAAAGGAAAAAAACCGAGCTTCGCCATTAGACATCAGGCCATCCAGCCAAAATTCGACACCAAGCCTGCGTGGGAGATCTTTACCCTTATCGCAAATAAAATGGGTGCCGGCCAGTATTTTCCCTTCAAGAGCATCGAGGACATCTGGAATTACCAGCTTGAGGGCACGGGCGTCAAGATCGAGGATTTTGATGAAAAAGGCTTGGTGAGTTTAACCAATGAGCCGATTCTGATGAGCCGGGATGCGCTGAAATTCAAAACGCCCTCGGGAAAGATCGAATTCGTTTCACAGTGGATG
>JBBSAR010000410.1:0-4268 GCA_038252125.1 Desulfatiglandales bacterium | reverse complement strand
CATTTAGAGTCAATTAATGTGGGATTTTCATGCCAATTACTCTGGGACGTAGCATCAAGGCACGCCCACAAATAATCGCCGATTGACAATCATTGACGGAAAAACCCGAAAAAGAAATGGTATCGCATCATGATCGGAGCGTTTGGGATTTGCTTTTTCCATGGAAACTTTGATGGTTCAATGGTATAGATTACATTATGTTTTCTTCAAAAAGCATTTTCATCCTGGCTTTTTTTGTCCTGTTTCCGGCAACGGCCTTCCCGGACGTCATTTTGGTCAAATCAGATATATGGTGTCCATACAATTGTGCGCCGGATGCTGAATTGCCCGGTTATATCATAGAGATATCCAAAATAATTTTCGAAAGAGCGGGTCATAAGCTCATCTATGAGACCGCTCCCTGGTCCCGTTCCCTGAGGCTCGTTCAGGAAGGCAATATCACGGCCATAGTGGGAGTAACCAAAAATGAAGCGCCCGGACTCGTCTTTCCCGAGCAGGAATTCGGCATATCCGTTATCCAATTTTTCAAGAGAAAGGGTTTTGCCTGGAAGTTCGCCGGAACAGCGTCTCTCAAAAAAGTAAGAGTGGGCATCATGGGTGATTATGAGTATGGCGCCCAGCTCGATGCTTATTTCGAGAAAAATGCCGATACTCCAAACGTTCAGATCATCAGGGCAAAAGAGCCTTTGGCAATAAATATTCGAAAGCTATTGAGAGAAAGAATAGACGTCATCCCCGAGGACAAGTCCGTTTTCACGGAAACGGCCCGCTCCATGGGCGCCCTGGACAAGATTGAAAATGCCGGGATCGATCCCATTCGCTCAAAGAAAGATTTGGAGGATTCAAAATTGTATATCGCCTTTTCTTCGAAAAATCCTCAATCAAAAGGTTACGCCAAACTCATCACCGACGGGCTGAGGCAGATGCGATCATCGGGAGAGTTGAACAGGATTTTGGCCAAATATGGTTTGACGGATTGGAGAGAAGACTTTAGAGATGTAATGGACAAATACGGGAAGTAAAGGTCTCATTTTTATATTCCGTTGTTCGCCTGAAGATACCTCCAAACGGTCAAGGAGGTCATGGCATCGGTTCGAAGGTCTTTTTACGAACTACTATATCCGCACGGCCAAGAGGGTTGTTGCTGAAAATCGGCGGCTGCTGGAACACCTTCGGAAAGTTTAAAACCACAACCTGACGCCGGCCACAAAGGAAAGGACGTCAACATCTTCCCCGTCGGCCTCCGCAAGAGTCGCCGTCCCACCGATTTTCCGATGCCAGGAAACCCCCATATAAGGGGCGAATTCCCGCCGGATTTCATAGCGCAGCCGGAGGCCCAGTTCAATATCGTTGATACCCCGGCCGACCCCATATTCCTCCACCTCCTGAACGGCGATATTTGTTGCAAACCTGGGTTGCACGATCAGCCTCTGGGTTAAGAGCAAATCATACTCGATTTCGACGGCGGCCGAAACGTCCCCGTCTTCGCTGATGTAGGCAGTAGCCTCCACCTCAAACCAGTAAGGTGCAAGCCCTTCCACTCCAACGGCCGCGAAAGTCCGGTCGGGGTCGGGTTTAAAATCGTGCCGAGCCCCTATCTGCAGATCCCAGTACGTGGCGATGTTGCGGCTGTAAAAGAGCTCGGTTTCCGCCTCCGCGAATCCATGCCCGTCCGTCAACCAGGTTCCCTCGCTCTTAAACCAGAGCTTATTGTAATCCGATCCCACCCAGGCCTGCACATCCCAGAGCAGATCCCCATCTCCTTCATTTGTCTGGTATTCCAAGCGGTCTCCAAAAAAAACCGCGAAGATCTCGTTATCGTGAATGGGCTGTACGCCGAAGTTTTCCTGTGCCCCCGATTGCCCGTCGCGGGCGTATTTTTGAATCCCTTCCCCTTCTTCCGGATCAGACTTCACCTCGTGATAATCGGCGGGAAAGACACGATCCCCGGGGCCGTCTTTAAGCTCATCCGCTGCCGTGCATGGCAAGGGCAGAAGAGACAGGATAAGAAACACCAAACATATTTTCATGCTTTTTTCCTCATTTTTTAAGCAACTCGCACCACCTGGAACATCCCTCCTTCCATGTGGTAGAGGAGATGGCAATGGAAGGCCCAATCTCCTTTTTCCACGGGAGTGATCAAAGCGGAAACCACCTCGCCGGGTTTGGTTAAAATGGTGTGTTTGAACGGCAGTTTGTCGGCGCCGTTTTCAAGCTGCATCCACATGCCGTGCAGGTGAATAGGGTGCTCCATCATGGTGTGGTTGACCAGGAACAGGCGAAGACGTTCGTTATAGCGAAAGAGGTAAGGTCCCGGTTGCTGGGTAAACTTTCTGCCGTCAAAGGAAAACATGTAGCGTTCCATGTTGGCGGTGATATTGATGGTCATTTCCCGGTCAACGGTATCAGCGTAGGGTTGCGGCTCGGCGGAGACCAGATCATCATAAGTCAAAACCCGCCAACCATCGTCACCCAGGCCGATGCCCGGCTCATCCAGGCGGTATTCAGGATGCATGATCACCATGGCCACATTTGACAGCTCCTTATCGGGCTTAAAGGGGGTCGGGCCGTTGGGACCGGGGATGCGCGGGTCGTCCAGGCGCGGATGGCTGCCCTGTCCCATCCCGCCATGCTTCATGCTGCCTCCCTTTATGCCGAAGAGGCCGTTGTCCATTCCGCCCATCCCGATATCCTCAAGGCGCCGAACGGGGCGAGGCCGTAATGGGGGCACGGCGGCTTCCATTCCCGATTCGGGCGCCAGGGTACCCCTGGCGTACCCGCCGCGGTCCAGGGATTCCGCGAAAAGGGTGAAGGCCCGATCCTCCCTCGGTCGTACCAGAACATCGTAGGTCTCGGCTACACCGATACGAAACTCATGCACGGAGACGGGACGGATAGCTTTTCCATCGGCCATGACCACCTCCATATCCAAATTCGGAATGCGCACATCGTAGTTGGTCATGGTGGAGGCGTTGATAAAGCGCAGGCGAATAGTCTCACCGCGGTTGAAGATCGCCGTCCAGTTCATGTCCGGCGAGTGGCCGTTCATCAGGTAAGTGTAGGTGTACGCCGTCACGTCCGCCAGGTCCACGGGACTCATCCGCATCCTGCCCCAGGCCATACGTTCGGCGAGCGTATTCATGAAACCGCGCTCACCGACGTCATCGAAGAAATCTCCCACCGTGCGCCGTTGAAAATTGTAATAGTGGCCCATGAGATTGATGTGACGAAAAATCGTCTCCGGATCTTCAAAGGACCAGTCCGAAAGCACCACCGGATAATCCCGGTCGTAGTGGAACGGTTCTCCGTCTTCGGGATCGATGATCAGCGGACCATAGGCGCCTGTCTGCTCCTGGAAACGGGAGTGGCTGTGATACCAGTAGGTGCCGGCCTGTTTGACCCGGTAGCGGTACTCGTAGGTCTCTCCCGGCTTGATGCCGTTGAAGTTCACTCCGGGTACGCCGTCCATCCGGAACGGAACCAGAATTCCATGCCAGTGGATGGAAGAATGCTCCACATCCATCAAGTGGTTGGTTACCCGGAGCACCACATCGTCGCCCTCCCTCAGGTGGATCAGCGGACCTGGAACCGTTCCGTTGACGGAGGTGGATCTCCCTTCAGATCCATCGATTTCAAGGGGTGAATAACCGATGGCAAGGTTATAGCGGCTTTTAGGCCTCTTTTCTTTGATCCCCTCCTTTGCCGTGAGCGCCCATGCCGGTAACGGCAGGGTACAGTGAAGACCCGCCAGAAAAATTCCCGCGCCGGCGGATTTGAGAAAATCACGACGGTTGATCGGTTTCATATGCTCCAACTTGTTCTCCTAAATCAATAAGTTTCCCAGCCTCCGCCGGGACAGGTCCAGCCATAGTCCCCGAATTTCCGGCGACACTGCGTCAGGTACGCGTCGTGCTTTTGCGAAAGTTTGGAGCGTAACGTCGATATCTCGTTGGACAGGGCCTTTACTTTTTCGGAGTTCGGATTTTGTTGATCCCAGAGGGTCTCCAGTTCCAGCTGTTTAGAGGTCAATTCCTGTCTGAGCGGTAAAGTATCCCGCATAAAATCAGAGCGCATTTGCCGCCATTGCTCCCTCTGTTCCGGAGACATCTCCTGCCATCCTTGCTGGTCCGGACCCATTCGACGTCCCATGTGATCGCCATACCGCATCATTCCGGAACCCCGTCCGTGATAGGCCGATCCGGGTCCCATCATGTCGGGGCCCATGTGATCGTAACCCGAATAAGGATACGGTTGTTCCTGTGGCGGCT
>JBBSAR010000409.1:0-4277 GCA_038252125.1 Desulfatiglandales bacterium | reverse complement strand
CGCTACCGGCGCATTTTTGAAACCGCCACCGACGGAATCGTGCTTCTCGAAAAACGCGAAGGACATATCGTCCATACGAATCAGGCCGCCGTGAAAATGCTGGGTTATTCCGAAGCGGAGTACATCGGAAAAAAGTTGCAGGATGTCGGTGTCCCGATCGATATGAATGACTTCCCGATGATAATGGAATCTTTGAACAAAAGCGGCATCCTTAATTACGAGGATGTTCCGATAAAATCCAAGTCCGGACAGGAAATCCAAGCGGACGTATATATGGTCGACAGGGCAGAGCTGGCCCAATGTAATATTCGCGAAGTCAGTTAAAGGAAACTGGCAGAGAACATACTGAAAGAAGAGAAAAAGTTTATTGAAAATGCACTCAATACACTGCAAGACGTATTCTTTGTTCTTGATTTAGAGGGCAGATTCCTCAGGTGGAATAAGGCAATAAATGCTGTCACCGGTTACACCGACAGTGAAATTTCCTTGAAAAAGGTTACGGATTTCTTCCTGAAGGATGAAAAAGAGGGGGTATCCAAAGCCATTCTGAAAGGGATTGAAGAAGGACGTGCCCGTGTTGTAGCAAATATAATTACCAAAGACGGGAGGGAAATTCCCTATGCATTCAACGCAGCGATATTGAATGATGCTCAAAACAAACCCATAGGCATAAGTGGTGTTGGAAGAGATATCACCGCGAGTAAAAAGGCCGAGCAGGAGCTGCGGACCGCGCTTGTAAGAGCCCACAAGGGAGAAGTCAGGTGGGAGGCCATCATGTCCTCGATGGGAGATGGACTCAGCATCCAGGATGCCGATTTTACAATTATTTACCAGAATACTGTTCTGAAAGATTTCAGAGGAGACCATATAGGCGAGCACTGCTACAAGGCATATGAGAACAAAGACCATGTTTGCGATGGGTGCCCTATCGCAATGGCTTACAAGGACGGCGGTACTCATAAGTCGCAGCGGTCCGTGATTACTGGTGAAGAAACACTTTATGTCGAGGTTACCGCATCAGCGCTGAGGGATATGGATGGCAATATCATAGCCGGGATAGAGCTAATAAGGGATGTCAGCGAGAAAAAAAAACTTGAAGCCCAACTCCGTCACGCCCAGAAGATGGAGGCAGTCGGAACGCTTGCAGGGGGGATTGCGCATGATTTCAATAATATCCTCAATGTGATCATGGGCTATGGCGCCATGGTCGCGGACACGCTGGAAGCCGGCAGTCCTGCTAAGGACAATATGAATGAGGTGCTCATCGCCGCTGACAGGGCCGCGGATCTTACCCGAAGGCTGCTTGTCTTCAGCAGAAAAGATGTTGTTGAAATGATGCCCGTTGACATCAATGAAACTATCCTTGGCTTGAAGAAAATGCTTGCCCGGATTATCAGAGAGAGTATTGCGTTTACTATTGAGCTTAGCGACAGGCCCTTGACAGTGCTGGCTGATGCCGGGCAGATAGAGCAGGTCCTGATAAACATGGCTATAAATGCCAAGGACGCAATGCAGGAGGGCGGCCGTTTGACGATCACCACGGGCCTTGAAGAAATGGATGATGAATATGTTGCAGCGTATGGATATGGCAAGCCCGGACAGTATGCGGTGATCACGGTTGCCGATACAGGTCATGGAATGGATGCGGAGACACGGAAGAAGATATTCGAGCCTTTTTTTACCACAAAAGAGATTGGAAAAGGAACAGGGCTTGGCCTTGCAATTTGTTACGGAATCATAAAACAGCATGACGGATACACAAATGTTTACAGCCAACCGGGACAAGGCACGGTGTTCAAGATATACCTGCCGCTCAGTGAAGAAGCAGCATCCCCGGACAAGGAACAGGAGGCCTCTGCCCCTGTCAAACAAGGAAATGAGACCGTCCTTGTGGCCGAAGACAACGCTTCCGTGCGGAACTTAGCGACGATAGTGCTGGAGTCTTTCGGCTACAGTGTTATCGCCGCGGTAGACGGCGAAGATGCCATCGCAAAATTCATGGAAAACAGGGAACGGATCAGCATCGTCGTGCTTGATATGATCATGCCGAAGAAAAACGGGAAAGAAGTCGGTGAGGCGATCAGAAAAGTGAGCCCGGGGGTAAAAATACTCTTTGCGAGTGGATATACCATGGATATTATCAAAGGCAAAGAATTGAGAGAGGACGGCGCTGACTTTATCCAAAAGCCGTTCACGCCGAAAGACCTTTTGATAAGGGTGAGGGAGATTCTGGACAGATGAATCAGAGCGAGCGTGCCAAAGACAAGCCGCTGGAGCAGGAACTGTCGGCATTTTCCTTTCGCCAGGAAGCCATACCGGCCGCTTTATCGGACGTAATCATCATGGAAATGGATGAGCAGAATATGGGAAAAGACAATATACGAAGATCGAGCGCATCGCCGCCAGGTAGCGCTCCCCCTCGGACGTCTGAAGGGGATACTTCACCGCATCGCCCCGGTTTTTGGGGCAACTGGATGGCTTGGGTAGTCCCGTTGGCGTTTCTGCTCATAACTTTTTTTGTCTGGTCTCTCGCCAGGGGCCTAACGATGGAAAGGGCTCATGATCGTTTCGTCTTTCGGATCCAAACAATAGAATCAGCGCTTCGCGAGCGCCTGCGTGCCTGTGAATTCCTGCTCCAAAGCGGCGCTGGTCTTTTTGCCGCTTCCGGGGAAGTCACACGGGCGGAATGGCGGACATATGTAAACGAGTTGCAGTTAGATAAATATTATCAAGGTGTTCAAGGACTCGGCTTTTCCAAAAGAATTCTTCCTTCAGAAAAGAACGCTCACATTCGTCAGATTCGCGAAGAGGGTTTCCCCGACTACCATATCCATCCTGCCGGGGAACGCCCGGAATACACCTCCATTATCTTTCTGGAGCCCTTTGATTGGCGAAATCAACGGGCTTTTGGTTATGACATGTTTTCCGAACCCACGCGTAAAGAAGCCATGGCGAAGGCTCGGGACACCGGCCTATCCGCCATGAGCGGCAAGGTCACCCTGCTTCAGGAAACAGACAAAGATGTACAGGCGGGCTTTCTTATGTATCTGCCGGTGTACCGCAAAGGAGAAGTACCAAAAACCCCTGAACAGAGGCGTGAGGCGTTAACGGGATATGTTTACAGCCCCTTCCGCATGAATGATTTCTTGAGGGGTATTCTGATCGAAAAGCGGGGATATGTTGAACTTCAGCTTTTCGATGGCGATGACCCGATTAAAGAAGCCTTGCTCTATCCCGGTGGGAACATGGAATCACGCCTCTCCCATTACGACCATCCACATTTATTCACCCGCCAATCCACCCTGGAGTATGCCGGTCGTCGTTGGCTTCTAATTTTCAATACCTCACCGTATTTTGAAGAAATCATCGATACCAAGCCAGTAAACGCCATCCTGCTGTTTGGCATCATCATCAGCCTGCTGCTCTTTGCCGTGGTATTGTCACTAACAAAGTCGCGCAACCAGGCCCTCTCTCTCGCCAACATGTCGTTGGAACTAAAAAGGGCTAATCTCGGATTGAGGAAAGAAATTGTGGAGCGCGAGCAGGCGACGAAGGAAATTTCTCGCCTGGCCTCATTCCCCGGGTTGAACCCCAGTCCGGTGATCGAACTCGACGCGGCCGGAGAGGTTTCCTATCTCAACCCGGCAGCCGAAAGGGTGTTTCCCGAGTTGGTCGCGCAGGGCAAGCACCATCCTTTGCTGCAGGGCTCGGCGGAGCTGATCGAGGGCTTGCGGCAATCCAAGCAGCAGGGCAAAACAGACAATGAGGCTACGATAGGCGAAACGACGTATGAGCTGCATATATCCTACGTTCAGGATGCCAACCTCATTCGCATCTATGTTTTGGACATCACGGAGCGCAAACTCGCTGAAGAAGACTCACTAAGATATTCCGCTGAACTCGAAAAGAAAAACAAGGAGCTTCTCGATTCTCTTGCGAATGTAAAACAATTAACCGGCATGTTGCCCATATGCGCATCATGCAAAAAAATCAGGGACGACAAAGGATACTGGAGTGCAGTTGAATCTTACATAGGCAAGCATACGGAAGCTGTGTTCAGTCATGGCCTCTGCCCGGACTGCGAAAAAAAGGCGTATGAGGATTTGGAGAAATTACTCAAGGAGGACAACTGAAATGCATATTCAGGAGAAGGGGTCAAGGAAATCCGGCTCATCGCGGATTAACGTGATTCTTGGGCGAAAGGGCTCAACGTCATTCCGGGCTTGACCCGGAATCCAGGTTTTCCGAGGCAACTGGATTCCTGCTTTCGCAGGAAT
>JBBSAR010000408.1:0-4302 GCA_038252125.1 Desulfatiglandales bacterium | reverse complement strand
GGAATATTATGATCAATTCACAGCCGCTTGGCAAACCCACTTTAGGAGTTGAGATTACAAATATCTCAAGTCATGGCATATGGCTTATAACTGGAGATAAGGAACTTTTTATTCCATATGATGAATTTCCCTGGTTTAAGGATGTGCCGATAGGAAAGATATTAAATGTAGAAGAACCAAGCCCGGGTCACTTTTATTGGCCTGAACTTGATGTGGATTTAGGAATAGAATCCATAGAGGATCCGGAAAGATTCCCACTTAAATCAAAGGTTGGCATATCAAGTCAAGTTAATGTACGAGGCAAAGAGTAAAGAAACAATGGCAACAAGACTGTCAAAGAAAGACGTAGTAGGAAAACTGGCTTTGCGCCTGTCCGTTGATCATGAACTGGCAGATGTTGACAAATGGCACACATCGTGCTGAAATACTGGCTATGGCATATTATAAATGGGATCATGAAAAAAACGAAAAACTTAAGGCTGAACGCGGTATTGGTTTTGAGGAAGTAATCCTGTACATTGAACGAGGGGGACTCATAGATATTGTTCAGCATCCGAATCAATCCAAATACCCGAAACAACAGATGTTGATTGTGAAAATAAGGGATTATGTTTATCTGATTCCATTTGTTGAGAATGAACAGGAAAGATTTTTAAAAACCATAATTCCGAGTCGTAAAGCAACTCGTAAGTACTTGGGAGGATGAAATGGCCGATATAAAACTCGACGGAGAAGAAAAGGATCTTCTTGACAGCTACGAGCGAGGAGAATGGAAATCCGTCAAAAATCTTGAAGAAGAAATTGAAAAACACAGAGGATACGCTCGGCAGACTTCAAGAAAAGACAAGCGAGTAAATATCCGAATCTCTTCCATGGTGCTTGATGAGCTTCAAACAAGGGCCGTGGAAGATGGGATGCCTTATCAAACTCTGATATCCAGTATTTTGCATCGATTTGTAACAGGAAGACTCATTGAAAAACCAAGATCGAACAAATCGTTTGAGAATGATGTGTAAATGCCGACCCACGTCGGGAAACTAAGGAGTCTATGCGCTGGACAAGGGCCTCCTGTTTTCCCTGATCCTTTCCTTTTTTTCCGACCGGTTAGCCAAATCCGACAAGGTGGAAAATGCCAAACGAAACCCATAAAACACCCCAATATCTTTTATTGGCTTGCGATGGCCGAAAAGGGAAACCTGAAAGCATCTCAATTGGGTTTGCTCCACTGGTAAGAAAGAGTTGAAGTGATGAGAACAGTAGGTAAATTGATCATTAAGAGCGTGGTAGCAAGTAACAGAATGAGCAAGATCGGAATGCTTCTACTCGCATTGTATCTGGTCCTCTCAGTCGTTGGCTGCGCATCAGACAGGGATCTTGTAAACCATCTCGCACGGGAAGTTTATACGAAAAGTCAACCGGAAGAGCCATTGCCTCCCAACCCTTTCGCCTCCGATGGTTGTTCATGCTGGTGGGATGGAGATTGGGTGGATTGCTGCGTCCGTCACGACCTCGTTTACTGGATGGGGGGCGCCAGTGAAGAAAGAAAACAGGCAGACCTTGAATTAATGAAATGCCTGGAGGGGAAAGGGCATTCCGTTATAGGAAGGATGATGTATATGGGCGTGCGTGTTGGAGGAGTCTGGTGGTTGCCCACACCTTTCAGGTGGGGCTTCGGTTGGAATTATCCCGATACAGGCCCCCCAGGCAAACCCAATGAATGAGGCAAATTTCAGACAGAAACAAAGTCTTGGGACATGGCTCAGGTGGGTATAAGGAAGAAGATCTTCAGTGGAGACAACCTTGAAGAGTGTGGACGTGGACGTCCTTAAGGTTCCCTTCAGCCGAAAAATTCGCGATGGTGGCTTACCATCGGTTTCGATTGACAATTCCCTCGATAGGATATTGACATCCCATCTGATTTTTGATCTAAACTTTTTATCGGTTTTAATGATCGCCTGTTTTCCCACAACTCCATGCCAAACCCCTATTTACGGCAAGGCCCAAAGCATGACCACGGCAAAGAAACCGCACCACAGGCTGCCCTTTTTTAAGTCCGTTAAGGTAGAGCAAGGCGGGTATGCAGTGGCATGGGATGCATATTGATCTCAGTGAATATGAGCTGTGGAGTAATGGACAAACCATGTCAAACGGATCAAGACCGTTGCCGTCAATCTGCTGGAAACGCTGAAAGCGGAGAGACTGCGTGTCGATCATTGGCGAGACAAAGAGGCCACACGCGACACAGTGCGGGTAACTCTACAGCATTTCCTTTGGAGCGACAAAACAGGCCTGCCGGTCGATAGTTATACGGAAGACGACGTGCAAGTCCGGTTTGATGAAGTGTTCCGTCATGTGTTCCGCGCGTACCCGACGGTCCCGTCACCCTATTATCGAAGTGCGGCAACTGCATGAGCTAAATGGGGCGAAATGGAAAAAGTAATGTGACAGAGAGGTATTATGGCGAAAGCGAAAAGAAAACAGTTCGGTCAATTGGCTCCTGAATACAGTTTTTCCCTTAACCCCTATCCGGATTTGAAATTCTCAAAATGCCCGGTTTGTGAAGGCAAGACAGGGCAGAGGAAGCTCCCTCTGCTCATCCATGTCGATCCAATGCACTTAATATCCCTTAATTATACCAACCGGTATTGTTCTCATTGCGATCTCCTTATCGGACACAAACATGAAATTGAGCATCACTTGACTGAATTATTTTCTCAACGGATGCCTCAAGATGTCGGCAACAATTACTTGATAATCGGCACCGTTGAAAAAAAGGCCTGGCGTACCGGGCTTAAACAGCCACAAACTTTTGATGAAACGATACAAAATCTTCACGATTTCAAGAATTATGAAGAGCTGCGGATGACCATGGCGGGGTGGTTTCACAAAGACCAAGCCCCCCCTGTTATGATGCCCCCATTGTCCACTGAATGGAAAAAATAGTTTTCGTGACGGAATACTCTGATGGAAAGGGAAAGCTTCACTATATGAAATTCTCAAATTCTTACATTGGCTTGGGCGAGGCCTTTTACGAAAGGATACGGCCCACACCCGTTCGGGATCCCAGACTCTTCTTGTGGAATTCCAGCCTATCTGAAAAGCTGGGTTTTCCGGATGAATTGAAAAACGATCCGGTTGCCCTGGCACAGGTTTTTTCAGGAAATCAGATCTTACCCGGATCGGAACCCATTGCCACCGCGTATGCCGGACACCAGTTCGGCAGTTTTGTCCCTCAGTTGGGAGATGGGAGGGCCCATCTCCTTGGAGAAGTGTTGGATCAATTTCGAAAAGGGTGGGATATTCAGCTCAAAGGCTCCGGCCGCACCTCCTTTTCAAGAGGCAGCGATGGCCGTTGTCCCCTCGGTCCCGCCGTACGGGAGTTCATCATGAGTGAGGCCATGAACGCCCTGGGTGTTCCAACAACGCGGTCGCTGGCTGTTGTCACCACTGGAGAACCCGTCTTTCGCGAGACCACGTTACCGGGGGCTGTCGTGACGCGGGTTGCCGGCAGTCACATCCGTGTCGGCACCTTTCAGTATTTTGCGGCTCGTGGTGATCTTCAAGCTCTTAAGACCCTCTGTAGTTATGCCATAATGCGCCACTACCCGGAGTTGCAGGGAGAAGACCAAAAGTCCTATATTTTGTTCATTGACAAGGTCATCGAAAGGCAGATTCGACTGGTCGTCGACTGGATGAGGGTCGGTTTTATTCATGGCGTCATGAATACGGATAATACAACCATTTCCGGGGAAACCATCGACTATGGTCCTTGTGCCATGATGGGGATCTATGATCCCCGGACCGTTTACAGCTCCATTGATACGATGGGCCGATATGCCTTTGGCAACCAGCCCAAAATCATCCACTGGAACATGGCGCGATTTGCCGAATGCCTGTTGCCGCTCATCCATGACGACACGAACAAGGCGGTGGAGCTGATCGGACCCGTTATTGCGGAGTTCCCGGACCGATTTGAGACGGAATATATGAAAATGATGAAAAAAAAGCTTGGCCTGACATCTCTTGAGGAAGAAGATCGGAATCTGATCGTGTCTGTCTTGAAATTACTCAGGGAGAAACGCCTGGACTACACGGTCACTTTTGATCTCCTGACCAAGTCCTTGATATCCGAAGCGGCGTCTTCCCGGATGAAAGATGAACTTGGAGTGTATTTTGAACTCTGGCAAAAACGATTGGCCGAACAACACATGGTTCCGCAAGAAGTATATACGCTTATGCGGCAACACAATCCAGCGGTAATCCCGAGGAACCATCATGTTGAAGAGGTGATTCGAGAGTGTG
>JBBSAR010000407.1:0-4322 GCA_038252125.1 Desulfatiglandales bacterium | reverse complement strand
GGCCGGACCAAATTTCTCTTCAAGGCTCCGCACCAATTCGTCGCTATAACCAGCGCCCGCCTGAAAGCCACTCATCAGCAACCCCGGCTCAACCAACGAAACGCGAATCCCTTTGGGGCTTACTTCACGTCGCAGGCCTTCAGCCAGTGCATGTACGGCAAACTTGGAAGCCCCATATACCGTGCTGAACGGCGATACATTCCGCCCCACAACCGACCCTATAATGACAATGTCGGCCGCCGATTCGGGGAATGCATCTTGCTGGGCAGCCACCATTTTCCTTGCGGCCTTTTGCAGAAGAGAAAGGGCGCCGGTCACATTTATCCGAATAAGGTCCTCAAATTGGGACAAATCGGCGGTCATGACCGAGCCGTCCAGCCCTCGGCCTGCATTTACAACCACAATGTCAAACGTCTTGCCAAAGTGCTCCTCGGCCGAGGTAAAGAGTTGTTCCAGCACGCCGTCATCCGCGGCATCACCGACAACACCCCGGAATGCGGGACCGAATTCCTTTTCGAGCGAAGCCAGTTTTCCGGCGTTACGCCCGTTCCCGACCACGCCAAAGCCGGCGGCAATAAACTTTCTTGCCGTGGCCTCGCCAATACCGGATGTGGCTCCGGTTACCGCGGCAATCCGCACATATTTATCAGACATGGTTTTTCTCCTTCTTGAATCGCCATAATTAGCCCTTTGGATGTGCATCACGCTTGAGGATAAGCAGTTTAAAAAAGCGGCAGCTTTTCCAAATCCGAGTTAACTCCATTGCCATCCATTTTATTGGTTCGCTCTAAATCCTTTCAATCGGGTACATTCAATAAGACGATCCAAGGTTTTAGCAGTAAACACCTTGCCCCTTGTGGCGAGGATCATCTTTTTCATGTCCTCTCTTCGGACACCGAAGCCACGGCCACCGATGCAGGCAATAACCTCATATTTCGGGTTATACTCGGCCCGTCCGGCAAGGCTCAATTGCCCAAGATGTTGAATGCGCGTAACCTTGTCGCGGGCTGTGCCGTCGTCTTCGGTGATCTTCGCCTCTATGATAATTTGCGGATTGAATTCACTGGGAATAATGAAATCCGGCGTCTGATCGAAACCTTCGATTCGTTCCGCTCGTTTCGTCTTCCGAAAACTGATGCCCGCTTCGGTAAGAACATCCTCTATCGCCGATTCCAGACTATCGCCAATAATTTCGCTGACGGAATCACGATGTCCCGCAAAAGGCCTTCCTATAAACCGTTCATACAACAACATGGCGTAAGGAGCACCTATCCTGGACAGATTCCTGATACTGTCAACCCCATGCTTTGTGTCGGCCTTGTTCAACCGGTGCAGTTGGTCGTTATCCACTTCGGGAGCGCCGTCCGACAGCAATTGACAGGCGGTTCGGACCATAGCCTCAAGTCGTTCTTTCATCACTCCGTTTGGATTGAGTTCCGTTTCAGGAGCCATCCGCACTTTCCGATCCAGATTACGGATAAAACCCTGGCTAACCTGCACCCCGGTTTTTTGTGTAGCAACATACCCCCACTCCGGGGGTGTAAAACCAAGCATGGAGCGCAAAACCACAATGGCAATCGGCTCGGAAATCGTTATGGAATATATCTTTTCGGGATCGAATAAAGAGAATCCACCAGTGGCGGCTTTCAACGCCTCATATGCACGATCAAAAACAGGGTATTCCACAAATCCGGCCCCTTTGGGCATCACGAGGAATTCCGATTCAAGGCATGAGAACACGGAATCGACATAGCTTTCCGGATCCCGGAGGATCTCCTCCAGGGAGACTTCAAAAGGGAACGTCGGCATATTCGGCTCCATATTTCGGATTACTCTCCTGTACGGAAAACAACGGCATGTCCTTTGTTGTTTCTTCTTTAATCTGCTCCATATGTTGTTCGACCTCCGCCCAACCGCCGAAGCGTTGGAGCCAATCCGCTACTTCCGCTATCCGCGATGTGGTTGATTCGTTTTTATTCCAGTCAAGCCGTAAAGACCAGATTGCCAACCGGATAAGATGCCCATAGGCAACACATCGAATATCCCCGCGAGTAGGTCTGACATTCCCGGCCCTGAGATAGTCTAAATCGTTTTCCACAATTCGGGCGAGTTCCCGTGGCGAATCGGCTAACCACTTTCGCTGCATAAGGCCGGTTGTCCTGCAAACAAGAACGGTGTCGATGATGGATGAACCCGTCCCGTTGATATGAATGGATGCTCCCATTTCACCGGGACAAGGCAACGATGCGGAACAAATCAGTCCGGCATCAAGGATCGCTACCGCCATCGGATAGTACGCTTCAATTGTATTGTGATGATAAGTAAATACCAGGGGCGCACCCCTTTTCAGGGCCTTCGACATTTTTTGAAATACAGCGGAAATTCCCTTTGTGAAGTGCTCAAGCCCCCGCCCCATGTCCACGTTGCCGGTTAATTCATCCGGCGTGCGTGTGGAATCTCTGCTAAAGGCAGGCAAATCTTGTCCAACTACCTTCCTCAGCCAGACATAACAAAAATCCATGAGTTCCGCATACTGAACGTTGCCGAAATAGGGGGGGTCTGTAAAGACGGCATCTAAAAAGGCGTCCGGCAGATTGGAAGAAGCAGCGTCTTGGCAGGAGATATCAATGACTCTCGATGTTTCGGAATCATCGCAGTTCAAGTGATCTCCTATCCATTCACCCTTGATGGGGATTAGTTTCTTTTTTCCTCCCTGATGCCTGACCTCAAAAGGGAAGTCACAATAAGATTTTGCCTTCTTGAATTTTTCGATGATGTTGGCCCAGCCGCCGCTGCCTACACACATGCTGCGCCCTGGCTCCATAATCCCAAGAAAGTTCGACTCGCATTCAATCAACCCGACTGGAAAACCGTGAACTGAGAAGATATCGAGAGACTTCAGCGCGCTTGTGTCATAGCGGCACAACATATTTTGATAACGGAGCAAGTCGGAAAGGTTTGTTGCCAGCGCATTACGCACCCGGTCATTTTGAGTATCCCCAATCATTCGGGCGGAGAGTTCCAACCCTAACAGTTGCCGGTCGTTGAACATTTCCCGATAATGGGTATATCCCCAGCGATGCAGGCGGTTTGTTTCATCACCGCTTGGGATCTTTGCCTCGGGAACATACTTTGGACGCATCCGGGACCAGCGTTGTCGGGTCTCTTCAATCTTCGCGATATCCCTGTCATCGGGCTTTTTGAAAAATCTGCCCTTGTGAGAAGGTTTGCATTCAGGGCAGTGATATTCCATTGCAAAGGGACGGTGTTTCGGCGAACCAAGTTCTGCATTCGGGAAATGATTCTCAACGCCGCATTCGGAACATCTGCACCGGCCTCGCTTCGCAGGTCCATCCGCGGTCAGTTCAAACGAGCAGTGAATGCATTGGCCGGGCTTCTTCCGATCTTCTGTTTCAGTCAGCTCTCCACAAGCGGAACACACAAAAACGTTCTTTGGGTGGCGGGAGTCAGCGGACAGCAGGTAGCCGGGAAAGAGATCGATATTTTTTCCGCATTTTTTGCACGGCATTATCTTAACCCAAAGAAAGTATTTTACGTGAGCGTTTTGCGATCCACAATGCCTGCATTGTGTTCGATAGAGATGTCCGATTTCTTTTTCAAGGGCCGAGCGGAGTAATTCGGCGGCTTCGGAATATTCATCCAGGTTAAGATGTTCGATTTCCTGTTTTACGATCCAATAAGACATGGGATTGATGTCAAATCCGGTTACATCACAACCGACACGGTTTGCCTCCAGAATCGGCGTTCCACCACCCATAAACGGGTCAGCAACGCGTCTCCCTGAAAGATCGTTTGCCTTGTAGAATACTTCCTTCAGCGGCCCGTCGGAGAATTCAGATAAAAGCAAACCCCGAAACAGAGTACCCGGTCGCCTGGCAAACCACTTGTGCACGGCAATAACCGGCCGGTAGTTTTGCTGAATCTGTTTCTCGCGTTGAGCGAGGTCCGCAATAAACGGTATGTCAAAATCCTTTTCGATCATTCAGTTACATTCTGCCTTTCCTTCTGAGCAGACGAAGTGAGCCAGGGACACCTGGAACACCTTCTTTTTTCTTTCTAACGAGGAATCTTCAAATGAACCGTCGAATTCTGTTGGAAGGTGCATTTTGCAACTTCAACTTTCAAAATGTGCCGTTTTTAAAAATCAGATCAGAAGTTTCTAAGGACGAGGTTCGAATATAAACTTCTCACCCTCTTCCCGTCTGATCTTCTTTCTTTCACCTGTCAATCTCCGGAATCACAAGATCAAGGCTGCCAAGGATGGAAACCGCATCCTGCAGAAGGTGCCCCTTTGCCAGTTC
>JBBSAR010000406.1:0-4370 GCA_038252125.1 Desulfatiglandales bacterium | reverse complement strand
CGAGTTCCTGCAAGCCTTCAAAAATCGCCGACCATCCGTGACCGATTCAATGTAAAGGGCTATGGCACGGGTGTCACCATCTTCTATCAAATATTCCAGAAGATCGCATTCATCCACGTCGACCTTGTTCCCGATGGAGCAGACCTTGCTTATTCCCATGATGCCGTGGGACATCAGGTCTATGAGGAACCCTCCGGACAACATACCGCTTTGGACCACCAGCGAAACATCACCCGGGGGCAGACCGTCGTCCCAGATGGTGGGGGAGACAAAGGAAAATACGTGTCTGGCGACTGCATCCACCACCCCCATACAGTTGGGCCCCCAAATGCGTATGGGATTTTCGCGGGCAATTGCGGTCAGTTCATCCTGCAGGTTCTTTCCTATTTCTCCGGTTTCGGCGAACCCGGCTGACTCGATAATAACCCCGGAAATGCCGCGATCCACGCAGTCCCGGACTACCGCCGGCACCATGGGGGCAGGCACAAAAACGATGGCCAGTTCCACCGGATCCGGGACGTCCCGAACGGAAGAATAACACGGCTGCCCATCCATTTCCGTGTAACGAGGGTTGATCGGATAGATCGGGCCCTTGAAACCGGTCTTTAAATTATTCCATATGGAAAATGCGCCCTTTTTTGGATTTGCCGTGGCGCCCACGAGAGCGATGCCTTTTGGTTTGAAAAAATATTCCATTCTTTTGGGTTTCCCGACCTTTCTGAAAAGTCCCTTCCGGTATCGAGGGAGATAATTTGTATTTCGCTTTCATGCAAAGAGGATGCACCAAATCCCCGTCCGGAATGTAAAGCAATTGAGAAGGAGTGTCAATTTGACAGTTTGAAAAATTTTTCGACGACAAAGGGACACAGCCTCTTTCTCAATTCTTCGATTCCATTTTACATAGTGCTGAAATTGCGATAGGTTGGCTCTCAAATTTCACTGTTTGCAACTCCGGCATCGCTTTTGCTCTGAACCGTGGGGATGGGTCTTTAACCGGAAAAGGAGATGATGGTCGGATCAACGGACCATTTAAAGGAATCATACATCTATCAAGGAGAAAGCCTGATGAGCATTCATAACCTGGAGAGAATCTTCAAACCCGATTCCCTGGCCATTATAGGCGCCAGTGAACGACCGGGAAGCATCGGCGATTCTCTTATGAAAAACGTCTTGAGCGGGGGCTACAAGGGAAAGGTTTTTCCCGTAAACCCAAAAACAGGGATAATTCACGGGCTTCCTGCCTGCGCTGCCGTTAAGGATATTGACCAATCCGTCGATCTGGCTATTATTGCGACCCCGATCCTGAAGGTCCCTTCCATTATCCGGGAATGCGTTCATGCCAGGATTGCCGGCGCCGTTATACTCTCGGCCGGGGGAAAAGAGATCGGCAAAAAAGGACTGGAGGTGGAGGCCAAGATCAAAGAAGAAGCCCGAAAAGGAGATCTCCGCATTATCGGTCCCAATTGCATGGGGATTATATCAACGGAACCGGGACTCAATGCCAGTTTCGGCAGTTTGATGCCGTTGGCCGGAAAGATGGCCTTTGTATCCCAGAGCGGCGCCATCTGTGCCGCGATCCTCGACCTATCCATGCGTGAGGGAATCGGCTTCAGCCATTTTGTAAGCATCGGCTCCATGCTGGACGTGGACTTCGGGGACTTGATCAACTATCTCGGGGAAGATCCCGGTGTTAAGAGTATCGTTCTGTATGTGGAAAGCCTTACCAATGTTCGGAAGTTTATGAGCGCGGCACGGGCCATATCGAGGATAAAGCCGATTGTTGTTCTGAAATCGGGGAGATCCAGGGCCGGTGCTGCCGCTGCAGCCTCCCATACCGGCGCCCTCGCGGGGGAAGATGCCATCTACGATGCGGCCTTCAAACGTTGCGGCATTGAAAGGGTGGACACCATTGGCGATCTGTTTGATTGCGCGGAACTTATGGCCAAGCAGCCCCTTCCCGCCGGGTCGGGATTAGGCATTATCACCAACGGCGGCGGACCGGGGGTCATGGCGGCGGATGCCCTGTCCGCCCAAGGGATCGAACCGGTTTCTCTCTCCGAGGAGACCAGAAAAAAGCTGGACGACATTCTCCCCCCATACTGGAGCAGGTCCAACCCCGTGGATATCCTGGGGGATGCCTCTCCGGAACGATGGAGAGACGCCATGAACATCTGTCTTTCGGCTCGCGAGATCTATGCCCTGGTCATCATCTTCGTGCCCCAGGCCATGAGCAGCGGGGATGACATTGCAAGGGCGGTTTCAGAACTGATCCGGAGCCGACCCTGCCCTCCCTTGTTTGCCGTATGGATGGGGGGAGAAAACGTTGCAAACGGCCGCGCAATCCTCAACGAAGCAGGCATCCCCACCTATGAAACACCGGAAAGGGCCATTAACGCCTTTGTGCATCTGTATTCGTATAAACGAAACCTGGAGATGCTTCAAGAAATTCCGCCGGAACTTCCGCACTCCCTTCATTTCGATCGGGAAAAGGCGGCCGGGATCGTGCAAGACGGGCTGAAAAGGAGAAGAGCACTGCTCACGGAAGTTGAATCGAAGGCCCTCCTTGCAGCCTACGGCATTCCCGTAAATCCCACGGAAATAGCGGAGAATCTGGATCAGGCCTTGGGGATAGCCCGGAAAATGGGATATCCACTGGCGATGAAGGTGCATTCGAGAGATATCGTTCACAAATCCGATGCCGGCGGAGTACAGCTGAACCTGCGATCGGAACAGGATGTTGAAGCGGCCTATGAGCAGATCATCACCCGTTCGCAATCCTATGATCCGAAAGCAAAAATCCTGGGCGTGACCATTCAAGCCATGCTGGAACGGCCCGATTATGAAGTCATCCTCGGCAGCAAGCAAGACGCCCTTTTCGGCCCCGTCATCCTCTTTGGAATGGGCGGCATCATGACGGAGATCCTGAAGGATCAGTCCATAGCCCTTCCCCCTTTGAACCGGTTGCTGGCCAGACGTCTCATGGAGAATACCAAGGTCTATAAGGCGCTCAAGGGCTTTCGAAACCGCCCGCCGGTCAGGCTGGATCTCCTGGAAGAGATCCTGATTCGCCTTTCTCAACTCGTTACCGATTTTCCCGAAATCAGGGAACTGGACATCAACCCCATGATCCTTTCACAAAAAGGGGCCTGCGCGGTGGATGCAAGGGTCATGGTGGAACCATCGGAAATAACGGCGCCCCATCATCTCGTTATCTGCCCCTATCCCAACCAGTTTGAGAGGACCGTAAAAACAAAGGGGGGGCTGGGTCTTTTCATCCGGCCCATAAAGCCGGAAGACGCGCCGCTTCTTGAGGATCTTTTCCATACCCTGTCTAAAAAAAGCATCTACTACCGCTTCTTCTCTCCGCTCAAATCCCTCTCCCACAAAATGCTTGTGACGTTTACCCAGATTGACTACGACAAAGACATGGCCCTGATCGCCATGGATACGGCACGCACAGAGGAAAAGATCCTGGGCGTGGCCCGCCTCATGAGAAAACCGGGGGGAACGAAAGCGGAGTTTGCAATTGTCGTGGGTGATGACTGGCAAGGAAGAGGGATCGGAGCGGCGCTTATGGATCAACTGATTCTGGTCGCCCGCAAACAGGGCCTGGAGTCCATATGGGGATTTGTCTTGCCCGAAAATAAGCAGATGCTGCTTCTTGCCAGGAATTTGGGGTTTAAAATCGACAGAGTCCCGGATGAACGTGACGGCGGCGTGAAAATTGAGCTGGAAAGGCTGTGATCCGGAAAAATTGTCCATGCCGACAATTGCCGGGCCTCACACAACCTGGTATACGGTAACGGGTCTGGAATACCCTTTGACCTGTTGTGGGGGTTGTTCTTTCAGATTAAAGGGGTGTCGGAGCCTTTTTACGGTTTCCTCGCTTATGAGGATATCGCAGTGAAACGATTTTGTCAGATTCTGCATCCTTGATGCCAGATTGACCGTGTTGCCGATCAGAGCATAAGACAGACGATCTTCGCTGCCGGTGTTCCCGGCCAATACTTCGCCGGTACAGATTCCTATTCCGTGGGCAAACGGGGGTTTGCCCTGCGCAACACGCAATGAATTCAGGCTTTGAAGAGCATTTCTCATCTCCAGGGCGGCTTTTACGGCCTGATCCGCGTGGCCTTCACATTTCAAGGGAACCCCGAAAACCGCCTCGATTTCATCTCCCACGTATTGAAGCACCAACCCATCGTGAAAGCGAATAACATGCTGCATGGCGGTGAAATACGCCCTCATGCTCCGGATGGCCTCTTCGGGATTGTTTTCTTCCACGTAGGTCGTAAAATCCCGGAGATCCGAAAACAACAAGGTTGCATCCGTTCTTTCGCCGTTCAAGGGGATATTTCCGGCCAGAATCT
>JBBSAR010000405.1:0-4397 GCA_038252125.1 Desulfatiglandales bacterium | reverse complement strand
TTGACCCGGTTCGGATATCAGGTCTTTCAGGGTTTACCATGCAGCGTGCGGGAACGAAAACACTGGCCCAGCGCTTACGGGAGGAAGGACATCTTCAACTGGAATTTCTTCAACGTTTTGGAAGGGATCTCCTGCAAATTGTTGAGTACCTCGAAAACAACGGCATCTATCACCGGGACATAAAGCCGGAAAATATCGGGATTGGCGCAGTAGAGAAAGGAAAAAGGCTGCGTCTTTCCCTTTTTGATTTTTCCCTGGCTGAAACCCGACTCGATAATATTCATGTGGGAACACTCAAATATCATGATCCGTTTGTCAGGCAGCGAAAGCCCGTGCAATGGGATCTGCATGCCGAGCGATTCACGGCCGCCATGACGCTTTACGAAATGGCAACCGGCGCGCTGCCGGCCTGGGGAGACGGACAGACCGACCCCGAGATGTTGGATTGTGAAGCCTCTATTACCTCGGAAATGTTCGATGCAAATATCCGGGAGGGCATGACAACCTTTTTTACCAAGGCATTCAGGCGAGACAGCACGGAGCGCTTCGACAATGCCGAAGAAATGGTCAATGCCTGGGGAGCTGTTTTCAGCACAGTTGATGTGTCCTCACACCATGACACAGCTTTTGATCAGGAGAAAGCGGTCATGGATGCGGCCCCTGATACCCGGTTGGTGTCATTGGGTCTTAGTCCCCAGGCCCTGAGCGCTCTTGAAAATAAGAATGTACTGACGGTCCAAAATCTTTTGGAACTTCCCTTTAACCAGCTTCGGGTTTAAAACCAAAAAGGAAGTCTTGAAAATCACCCATGACCTCCATCGGTCACATCCCGATTTTGTGTCAGGGGAAGACGAAGAAGGCAGGCCTGCTTTTGTTTCAGATCCCAAGACAGCCAGCGTTGACGCACTCGTCCGTGAAATTGACAGGGTCGGAAAGTTCCCCGATGAAAAGAAATTGATTCGTGTTTTCCTGGGGAGAGAAAGACCCGATTCCATGCCATACTGGCCGGATCGCAAAACGGTCGCCGATGCTCTCTCAGTGGAACTGGAACAGGCTATCAAACAGATCGACGCCGCTCGTCAAAGCTGGAGAAAAATGCCCGTGTTGACCCGCGTCCGTGAGGATATAGCCCAGATCCTGGAAAAATCGGGTGGCGTCATGTGCGCTCGGGATCTGGCGGATGCTGTTCTGGCAGCACGAGGCTCGGTTATTTCAGACAAGTCTTTACGTGACGGATATGCAACGGCCGTGGTCAGGGCAGCTATCGAAGCGGAACGGGAAAATCAGAATCAGGCCTTTGCAGACTATCGCGGAAAAAACAATATTTTCATATCCATCAACAGGGAAGTCGCCGGATATGCCGAACGACTGGGAAGGGCAGCCGATAACCTGGCAGGTCAAGAGCCCCTGGCATCGCCTGCAAGAGTCATTGAAATCCTTCGGAACATCGCCCCCCCTGAAGGTCAGTTGCCGATACAGCGGGATAATGATTTGCTTCGTCTTGCAGTCTCTGCTTCCAAAGGCGCTGCACTTTCAGGGAAGCTTGAAATTTATCCTCAGGGAATGACCGCAGTCAGAATGCTTCGCCTGGCTCAGGGAGCACTGGCGGGCTGCGCGGAGCTGTCCATCCAGGATTTGAAAAGCCGCGTTCAGGGGCGCTATCCTAAAGGGGCATCGCTTCCTGACCGTCCGGAACTGGACCGGTTGTTAGATGAAGTGGGTCTGGATTTGAAGTGGCACAAAATGGCCGCGGGCGGAAAGGGGGCATACGTTTTCATTCGCAATGAGATTTCCCTCAGCAGTACAGGCTCAACATTCAGCACCGTTTCTTCTGAGGACAAAATTCCGTATATGACTTCGGATGAAGCGGATGCCGGATTTTTTGACAACCGGTTGGAAAAGGCGAACAGGGAAGGGGCCTTTCTGGTTCTTAGCGCGGCCCAGCGCAGTATCCTGAAAGCCCCGCAAGCCCTGACGAAACGGTTTGCCTTGAAAAGAGTGAATTTTGATGAACTGTTTATTCCTGTTCTTAAAGAAGAGGCGGAAAGGAAAAGGATCAAATGGGAGGTGATCCTTCGAGCGGATGCCGCGGAAAAAGAGAGCCGGGACTGGCAGAATCTCCAGATACTTGTGGGCCTTTGTATGCGCAAAGTGGAAGAGAAATTGTCCAACTGCAATCAAACCATCCTTTTGACCGGCATCGGCCTGATGGCACGCTATAATCAGTTACGGCTGATCGATGATCTCAGGGACAAGACCGGCGTCACAGGAGGTGCCCTGGAAGGATTGTGGATTCTGGTGCCTGAGAGCGGGCAAAATATCTTGCCCGTAATCGACGGGATGCCCGTTCCGGTTCTTACCAGCGGTCAACATGCCCGGATTCCGAAGATGTGGATCAGGGAGCAGCTGAAAGACAATTGACCAGCAGAACATTGTGTTGTGGAAAAGGTAGGACAATGCTATGAAATTATTCTTTGAAGCTGCCAGAGAAAAGGTTATGGCAGGTAAATTTTACTTATCCCATCACGCCCAGATAGAGAGGGGTGAAGAAAAAATACGCATCGATGATATTGTTGCAGCACTTGTAAACGGGCAGGAACTGGAGCCATATTCTGATGATCCGAGAGGGCCAAGCTGCCTCTTTGTCGGTAAGGGTAGAGACGCCAGATGGATACATGTCTTGTGCGGAAATTTTGATGAAGATGACTTGTTGATAATTACGGTATATATACCGAACCCCCCGAAATGGAAGGACCCCTTTACAAGGAGGACATGAAAAATGACGACCTGTTATTTTTGCAGAAAAGGTATTTTAGAAGATAGAATTGTGACGGTGGATTTCAGATGGGGAAACAAACTGGTCGTGATCGAGGAAGTTCCGGCAAAGGTCTGTAATGAATGTGGAGAGAGATACTATTCTGCGGATGTCAGCAGGAGAATGGAGAAAATCGCCATTGAAGGGAAAAAGGAGAGAACCATCGAAGTTCCTTTGGCAAGGTTGACCCTGATCCCATCTGCCGCTGTATAAGCATGGCAAACCGGATGTGGATCAGGGAGCAACTGAAAAATGATTAAGGGAAAAGACCTGCTAAACGACCTCAGACCGTTACTTCGCAAAATCGAAGACGATATGCGGAGTCGCTGTGACGAATTTAATGAAATCAACAGTGCGTTGAAGGACGAATATCAGAAAGCCATAAAAGCCGAAAGAACGGCCGAAACCTATACGGCCTAGCGGGATGATCTAATCACCCAGTCTGCTGTTGCCTGGATCCTGGCCTGCGTCTTTATTCGTTTCATGGAAGACAACGGGCTGGTTGAAAATGTCGGGATTTCAGGCCCGGGTTCACGGCTTGCTCAGGCAAGAGACCGCCATACCCTCTATTTCAGAGAGCACCCCAGAGAATCGGATCGGGAATGTCTGGAGCATCTCTTCAAGGCGGTCTCCCACCTCCCGGCAGTCAACGAACTGTTCGGCGTAAAGCACAATCCCCTCTGGCGTCTTGCCCCCACAGGCGACGGGGCCGCCATGCTCCTTACATTCTTTCAAAAGATTGATGCCACCACCGGAAGCCTGATCCACGATTTTACCGATAAGAACTGGGATACCCGGTTTTTAGGCGACCTCTATCAGGATCTGTCGGAGGCGGCCAGAAAGAAGTACGCGCTGCTTCAAACGCCTGATTTTATAGAGTCGTTTATCCTGGATCGCACCCTTACCCCTGCCATAAATACCTTCGGTCTTGCCGAAGTCCGCATGATCGATCCCACCTGCGGTTCCGGCCACTTCGTTCTGGGCGCTTTTCATCGGTTGCTCACACTCTGGCAGCAGCGTGAACCCGAGACCAATGAGCGGGAACTGGCGGCAAGGGCATTGAATGCGGTCTATGGGGTTGATCTGAACCCCTATGCAGTGGCCATTGCCCGGTTTCGTCTGCTGGTTGCGGCGCTGAAGGCCAGTGGGATTCAGAAGATGAAGGATGCGCCCGATTTCAAGATTCATCTGGCGGTGGGAGATTCTCTGCTGCACGGGCCGAGACCAGGCGGGTACAGGACAGAAACAAATTTCCTTAGTGGATTTGATCCTGTTGGATATGTTTATGATACTGAAGACGCCGAGAAACTCGGGATAATCTTAGGTCAGCAATACCATGTAGTTGCGAGAAATCCTCCTTATATAACGGCTGGAGATAAGGCTCTTGGTAACGCATATAGGGAACGATTTAAATCTTGTTACAGAAAATATTCTCTGATTGTTCCCTTTTTCGAGAGATTTTTTGATTTGGCTTTTTCATCAAATGTATCGGGTGTGGCTCTTTTGCATTTTTCGATATAACGATTGCTGTGGTTGCTATTCTGTTCCTTCGTCTGTTGAGAGTTTACTTGATTATTTTAAG
>JBBSAR010000404.1:0-4406 GCA_038252125.1 Desulfatiglandales bacterium | reverse complement strand
TTGATCCAATCAAGGAGTTGTTCCACAAGATAGGGTACGCGGTCGGGGGGCGGCGCCACGTGGATAACACCCTCAGCGCCATGCACCCCAACATTGCCGGAGCGGAAACGACCGGGTTCGTCCACCAACCCGTCCATCATCAACCGGTGGGCGGTCAGCAGATCGTCGCGGGAATAGTATGTCCATTGGTTCATGACGTCATATACGGTAAAGGCGTTACGAACTTCCTGCAATTCACGGGGATGAGCCAGCACCCGCTTGCCGTCAAGCACCGCCGTTACCTGGTCGATGCTCAAAGTGTTACCTTCAATTTCCAGGGTGCCCTGTATGGTTCTTATTCGGTTGATGCGGTGCAGAGCTGGTTTTGCGGCCCCTGGCCCCATTGTCTTGATCATACCCAGATATTCCCCGATCTTTTCTACAAACTGCAAAATGGCGGAGGTAATACGATAGGGCGGCTGATACGGGTTGGACGCAGGAACCTCTCCTTTATTCATCTCTTTCTCCCATAACCTACACTTGAATCCGCTTTCCTGCCGCAATTTCTTTCATCAGGGCTTTTTTCAGTTCGCTGAGATAGTTAACAACGTCCTCTTCGTCCGCAAGCCATGGTTTATTAAAGGCAACACGGATTTTTTTCCCGGATATATAATCGATTTCAGGGTCCCTCACTTCTCTCTTTCCATCTTTCTCACCCGGGTCGGTCTTTTCATTTTCAAGCCTCTTCAATTCGCACATTTTTGCGAGCAGTCCCTGATATCCTGTATCTTCAAAGCTTCGAAGCCGGTCGCGAATCACGGCAATCAACGTCTGTCGTTCGAGTTCCCGAGTAAAATTATCAAAGGGCAGATTCAACTGGTATTGATGATCCGGCGAAATTTCCCGGTATTCATTCATGGAAGCCATCCGTTCCTTGAGAAACTGGATAGCATCACGGGCTTTTGTCCTTTCCTGTTCAACCTGGGCCGTCACCTTCTTTCTCAGGGCATCCACCCATCCTTTCACTTGCTGCATCCGGTTGTTTTTGAAACAGGTCTGATCGGCCAGCATCTCGGAAATCTGTTTGGGCTCATCACCCTCCACATAGTGAAGATTTGCCTTTTGTTCCATTAGAAAGGTCCGGGCTTCATCGTAAATGGCCTTCGGGGGGCCGCTCATGAAGCGAAATACCGGGTCCAGAATATCTTCCTTTATATCGAGAAGTATATCGTCCTTTTCAAACAGGTCCGTGAGATAATAGGCATACTCTTTCCCTGCCAGTTCCCGAATCTTTCCGATGGGTTCCGCCAATACAGTCAGAAAGGGATAGTCCGTAACCCGGGAAGCCAGGGTCTCCGTGTCCGCTAATCGCTCTTCAAATGCGGCACAGGTCTCTTTGGCCAATGGTTTGGCCTCGCCGGCTTTGGGGGGCCGGTCGAAGAAATCCTCAAAGAAGGCTTTCAAACGCCGAATCTGGGAGGGGGTAAAGTCAACCTGAGGGTCCAGAATCACATTGTCGTGCCCCTGGGTATTACGCAGGGCCTTTTCCAGCGCCGGTCCTTCCAGGATGTTGCCGTCGGCCCGGAGTTCGATCTTTTCTCTGGCGGAAAGCTTTGCAAGAATACAGAGGATAGCAGCAAGATACCAGCCGTAGGGCTTACGTTCAAAGTTTTCCACGAGTCTTTTAAGAGTCGTTCGTTCGCCGGCCCGGCGTTTCCCCTGAACAAAAGAGAACATTTCCTGCTCCGCCTCACTCAACATGTTTTCGTCATCGCCGAACAGGGTGGCGCCCATGGATTGCAGGCAGGTCGGGATGTCCTGCTCGGTGTAGGCGATGCCGCGAAGCATGTTCAGGTTGGGATAGGCATCTCGCAGCAGGTCATAGAACCCTTGCGTGATTCTTGCCGCGGGATCGGAACTGCCGATTTCCAGCGCCCGGAGGTTGATCCTGAGCTTTGCCCGGCCGATCAGGTCTCTTGTCCGTTCCTGGAGATCTTGGTAACGTTCCCTGTTCCGAAAACTTTTCTCCGTGAGGATGCGTTTGACCGTATCCTGCTGGGTCAGGGTGATATTCAGCCGGATGTATTTGTCCGTCTTTTTATAGAGAAGGAGTTCACGGACCAGACGATCATCGGCCGGCATGATTACCAGGAGTTCATCCCGGCCCATGGACTGCATGGCCAACATGGTTTCGTTTTCAATGTTTTCATGAAAAGGGCTGATGATATGGATTCCGAGTTCATACTCCCGTCCGAACAGGTGGTCGTCGAGCTTCCGGGAGAAGGGATAATCCTGTCCGTTTTCATCAAAGCGGATCTTCCGAGTTTTTAGCGCATGGTCAAAAACCAGCTTGGCCAGTTCATCGGAGACATCTGCATTTTCAACGTCCGTATTCTTGATTTCCTGTTCCACATCCTTTTCTTCATCGGTGAGATATTCATAAATGTTGCCGTTGCGCTGGATGTAGGTCTGTTGCTCAAGGAGGTTCAAGGCCCCCTCCACCTGCTTCCGCATAACGGAAACATCCCGATCCAGGTTGTCCATCATCAGGATGCTGACATTTCGCACCGTGGCCTTGAAGCTCTTCACATATTTCACAAGAAAGAGCGCTTTGAGTACGCGCACGGCAAAATCGTTTCCCAGATTTCCTTCCGCCACCTGGACCGCTTTCTGGATATGAGATTTAAGGGCTGTTCGGATCCCCTCAAACATCAGATCAAAGGTGGCCAGCTCTCTGATACCCTGTTCCGCAATATGGATGGCCACCTGTTGAAACACTCCCAACATGGACCGCTCCCCCACTGAACTGTGTCTGCCTTCAAAGGCATCGTGCTCGGAGAGGCTTTGAATAGCCGCCTGGAAAAGGGTGAACTGATAGGGAATGAACGGGTAGGCATGAACAAAATGGTCGCGATCTTTGAAATTTCGGTAAGTCTGTGCCCCGTCGCCGAAATCAAAAAAGGTCTTAAAATTGTTGACCTGCTCCTCATAGACCTGCCCCAGGATTTCCACCCCTTGCCGGTTTTTATGCAGCAGCCGTTTCTGGACCACTTCGGCAACATCCGCGCTGGTCAGTTTCATGCGATTTGCGAGGCGATCCTGGATCTTGGAGAAATCATTGCCCTGCTGTTTTTCCATCTCGCCGATGACCCTCTTCATTTCCTCCTGGGCGGTGACAAGCAGCCATGCGCGACCGTGGCACCTGGTTGCAAGGCTTTCCGCAACGGTCTGCAGGTTGGTCATGAGCTTGGTGTTGTCGGCAATATACTGGCCCACTTCGTCCACAAAAAAGTTGAGGCGAAAATCAGGCCCGTTTTTTTGAATGAAGGTGTTTACCTGTTCGGCAAAATCCTCTATGGAAACCTTATATTCGCTTCGGTATCTGTTCAGCAGGCCCATGGCATCCTGTTCATCCGTGCCGGCGGCCGTTGCATAAGCTTTGGCGATATTCCGGCTCTCAAGAAGGGCCTGCACCCGGCCGAACGACGAGACCTTGCCCGCGACTTCCCGGTAGGCCGATTTGAACAGCTCATACTGCCCACGATTGTCCATGTCACGTTCGAATTGGGCGATGTGCCCCTGTTTGCCGTAATAGCCGCACATTTCGTCGAACACCTTGACAAACACCGAGAGGAGGGCGTCGACCTGGGTCTTGCTGATGATATCAGCCTTCTGGTCGATGTTGAAAATAACGGACCTGGACGGAATGGCCGCGGCCCGCTTCAGATCGCCCCGGAGGAGTTCATTGTCCTCGCATTTTGGCAGGAACACGTCGAGGGCGGGAGTCCCGTCAACAGGCCGGTTTTCCAGCAGCAGGGCCAGGATTTTCAGGAGATGGGATTTCCCGGAACCAAAAAAACCCGATATCCACACGCCGTTGGCCCCTTCGTAGTGGATGTAGGCGTCAAGGAAAGATTCCAGTCGCCTGGAAACCTCATTGGTCAAAACGTACTCTTCCACCTCCAGACGCAGACTGGTTTCGTCATCGGCCTTGATAACGCCCTCAATGGGACGGCCCACCGGTTTTTCAAATATTTCCTTCAGGATCGTCATGTTCAGCCTCTCAAAAGCGTTTCGTATGCTCAGCGCGCGGAAGTGAAGTCAAGTCTCGCCGAAAGGTTATGCCTGCCGATGAAAAAAATTGAATGCACGATAGTATTTGTCGTCAAGCAGACGACCGAAAAGGTCAAGCGAAGCGCCTTTTTCCTGGGTCTGGGTGTACATCCCCGGAAAAAACAGGACAGTGGGTTGTTCTTTCGCCGTGCTTTGCAAATTGCTCAACACATTGTGCGAACGGATGTAGGGGAACACCTCGCCCACCCCTGCAATAAACATGACATCAAAGGGGGCTTGCCGCATGATTGCACTGATCTCCGGAACCAGATGAGATTCGGGATCAAGAACGCCCTGAAGAAGCTCTTTGAGTT
>JBBSAR010000403.1:0-4415 GCA_038252125.1 Desulfatiglandales bacterium | reverse complement strand
GTTGCGCTCGGTCACCCACATTTCATCACGGCGAAAGAGCTTCTGGTCCATGAGCAGACATCATGATTCGTCAATAGCAATTGGGAGCGGATATCCGGAGCACAGGATTCTAAGTAACCGGCTAACAATTCCCGGGTTAATAGTGTGTGCAGACTCCGGTCAATTTCGTCTATGTCTCTTAATGGGGTAAACTTGCGCTCCCACATTCTTTGTCAATTTGCCCGCTTTTTTCTATGACAATTTGAGGATATCTGTAACATCCTATCCTTACATGCTTCAGCAAAACCTTTGAATCGTTTTGGGGTCTTGAGATTTTGTCTTTGAAGTACAATTTGATCTTTCGTTTGTTACCATAGTAAAAATATCCTTTTTTATAAATCCCTTCAACTTTTGATATGACTTCGTTCTGAAAGGCTGGATCTGAGAAATCAGATGAAGGATTATTCAACAGAAGGGAAGTATGATTGTCCGCCTTCCCAACTTCCCTGATATCGCCAATCGCCGTGATTTCACGAAGACCGTAATAATCATATAGCACCTTTACACTCAGATTGTATGTTTTACCATATTCAAGATTTCGCCCTGCCTTGTATACGAATATTGCGCGGCCATTCTCTTGCTTAATGATTGCATGATCCTCATGTTTGTATATGACAACACAGAATTCGAGAAGATAATTGACATTTCCGATTCTTGCTGTGTAAAGGTCAGAGATGTTCTTTTTTTCCAACCTCAATTCAGAAGTGCCTTTCGCAATGGTATCGTGGGTCTCAAAATGGAAAGGTTCAGTGGAGAAAGAGGCAAAAATCGGAAGGTGATCTGAATATCCTTCGCCCAAATGTTTACCCTTGCCGCTTTTTGCCCTTTGCCACCGATAAACGGCATTTTCTTTGAACAGGCAATCAGGATCGAACTTATCAAACGAATTGTCGACATAGGAAATTCCCCTGCTATCGTAAAGCGCTTTAGATACGATGATGTTGTCAAGGCTGTTCTTACTGCCGAAAAAGTTATGTGACCACCGTCTCTTGCTGTCCACCTCAAGCCACAGATTATACAGATATTCATTTCCGCTCTGCTTTGTCAGCGACCTTTCATCTACCAGTTGAGAGCCTATAACCGTCTTGAGAATATGATTGATTCCGGTATTGCCATCCGTATCGTTTAGTCGAAGAGAATCCCTGAAGGTTTCCCACTCATTATAATCTGAATTGAAATCGCCCATCAGTATGAAGTCTACATCATCTTCCAACTCATCAATCTGCTTTTTGAGGGCCTTGGCATACGGTATCCTCATACTTTCAGGCCCTCGTCTCGATTTCCAGTGACTAATAAAAAGGGTGAGGCGGCTCCCATCGATATCAAGAGTTACTTTCAGAATATTTCTGGCAAATTCATCATCGACCTGTATTTCCTGTTTCTCAACAATTGGAAATTTCGATAGAACAGCACACTTCACAATGGTTTCCTTGGCCTCGGCAATTTCAAAATATGGGTAATCGGCATTCAAGGCTTTTAGTTTGTCTCGCAGAGAAAAGAGGGCACTCTTCGATTCGACTTCCTGTAACGCAACAATGTCAGCTCTCATATCCTTTATCACTTCAGCAATGTTTTCGATCTTAGTTTCGAATATAGGTTTTTTCCAGCCATACCCAGTATTTGGAATATACTCCGTGTATTCAGTCCCATCCTTTGTGAGATCAAAAAGGTTCTCAACATTATAGCTTGCGACCTTAAAGGTTTTTGCTTCTGCTGCCGTAATAGAACAAAGCAGAATAAGCAAAATCGATGCAATTGTCCTTTTCATTTGCCATTATTCCTCAATTATCAAGCGCATGCATGGGTTCGAAGGATACTGTCATGATCGCGCTTTTTCCAGACTATCGTAATACGACTTAGCCTCGTTCACGCTGAGAATTTCATCACTTTTTTTACCACGGATATCACCAATAGCACGAATAACTCGAATGATTTTCTTCACCCGCAGCGTGGTCGTGAGCCCGGCGTTCATCACAGAGGTTCTTCTATTCGTTCTATTCGTGTGATTCGTGGTTCTATTCTTTTCCGCTCCATTCCTCGTCCTCATCCCCTGAAAGTTCAGATTCAATCTCTTCAATAGTGGGTAAACTTGATTTAATATTTTCAGGCAGGGACTCCGTTATTTGTCTTTCCCACTCGGCAACACCGATCGGTTTGGTGTATCCGGCAAGGGCATATTTAGCCAGTGTTCTGTTTTTCTCTTTTACCAGCAATAGTCCGATTGTCGGCTTATCATCCGGATGACGCATCAGATCATCAACTACATTCATATACATATTCAATTGGCTGACATGGCCGGCCTGAAATTTTCCCGCCTTTAGCTCAACTACCACATAGCAGCGCAATTTGAGGTGATAAAAAAGCAGATCAATATAGAAATCATCATCCTCCAATTCCATATGAACCTGTCTTCCTACAAAAGCAAACCCCTGCCCGAGTTCCAATAGAAATTTTCCAAGGTGATCGATAAGCTTCTGTTCTAATTCCGCTTCTCTACGAGGATCAGCCGTTCCCAGGAAATCAAAAACATAAGGATCTTTGAAGATTTGAGATGCCATATCAGAATCAGCAGGAGGAAGCGCCAGTTCAAAGTTGTTGGTAGCCTTACCCAACCGTTTGTGAAGCTGCGTTTCAATCTGGAAGGATAAAACATCACGACTCCAGCCGTTTTCTATTGTCATTTGAGCATACCAAAGTCGTTGTTTGAGGTCTTTTATTTTGTCCAATAGCGCCAGGTTGCTGCGCCATGGAATTTGTGCAACGGTGCGTTGCACTAATTGATGATCCCTCCATGATTCAGCAAATTTACGCATATATTTCAGGTTTCGTGAGGAAAACCCCTTCATATCCGGGAATGCTTCTTTTAGATCAAATGAAAGCCTGTCTATGACTTTTGCCCCCCAGCCCTCGGTTTGCTGTCTTTCGAGTATGGACGCCCCAATATCCCAATAGAGCATCACCATTGCGCAATTGGCGGATAGAACAGTTTTGATGCGCTCCTGTTGAATACGTTTCTTGAGGGAGGATAACAAATTTGCGTAGCCATCGGGAAGATCAGCTCTTGAAACCGGAGCAGGCATGATAACTCCATCTTTTTGTTTCACATTGCGCACCTTTCGCTGTTCTGTTTCGTGCCTCTTATCCCTTTCGTCATTCATGATTCTGCCTTGATTTCTTCAACGCAACATAATGTGTTTTTCCACGATATTTTTGACTCAAATTAATATACATATTTGTGTCGAAAGGGATACCCTTTTCAGCACTTTTTAACCAGTAGAGTAACCCCGGGTGGTTAACCCCGGGGTCCTCATCGAACCGTAGATAGAGATTTCCACTATACGGCTCTCCCGTTATTCTCGTCGCAAGGCATGCACAGAGAAGCCCGATTCTGCTGTTTAAAGTGGTTCATAACCCATTCTCCGCAATCCTGCGTAAAGGCTTTCACCATCTTTTAGAGGTCGGCATCGTCGTTGACTTCGATGGTTTCCTGCTTGGCCTCACAGCCCAGTTTCCAGCGCAGCAAGGAGAGTTTCGCAGGTATGCCCTGCCTCTTCCGTAGTGAACGTTATACGTTCAAGCGGAACTCCTTTCTGCCCTGTAAACGCAATAACGGCAAAGCCCCTTTACTCGACAGGCATTACCCTGCGTCAACATTACTATGGGCCGCTCCGACTTCCTTCTCCGCAGACTAAACGGGTTATGGCTTCCCCGCCGCCCTTGCAGATTGTCGACCTCCGACATCCTGCTACGGAAAGGATCTCCCAGATACCATGACTGTTCTTTCGATGCGCGCTCTCTCCAATCACCCCGACCGTCCTGATATGTGCATCTGTCTATTTCTTCCATATCAGTAGCAGGCTTCACCATATCCGGAAGGTTGGCCGACGGCAGTTTTGTGTAACGAGGCCGAAACGAGTTCACTTTATTAGGGCTCACATCTTCGTTGTCAGAAAGAACCACCTTTCTTCGCATCGGATGTTCTACCGATACCGCAATGTTTCGCATGCTTTGTTACCTCCACACGCCAAAGCGCAACTAATTGGTGAATAAACAATTACCAATTCCAATTCCTTTCAATTGGATAGATCAGCACAGCATAGCTGGTACAACCGAATAACACCCCGGTTGAACACCCTGAAAGGGAACCCGGTTCAACGGGGCAGGCGAATAGCACGAATGTATTCCTCTTTAACCCTCTCACAGGATCTATCCCTCCTTGATTTATTTAGTCCTTGCTTTCCAATACATTGGTCGTCTCTTTTGGTGAGCAACTGCAACGATTAAAATCAAATCCGGCTCAACAGAATAGAAGATGTTGTATAGGAAGTTTTTCAGGATCTTCCTACGAATCCCGTTGCCAAGGGCTAAAGCCGCAT